>JBAUJD010000699.1:0-4223 GCA_049683515.1 Thermosynechococcaceae cyanobacterium
GAATTCCTAGGGCGCTCATGTTAGGGGTGAGACCGTAGGTATAAATTAAGGGAATCACCAGTAGTACAGCGGCGATTGCCAGCAGAAAGGATTGCTTGCGCAGCGGCTGCGCGTTGCTAATGGCAGACCAGATCATGCAGCCGGTTAGAACTGCTGAACCGGCTAGCAATTCAACGCGGTTAAACGTAGAAAAAATCATATCACCGGCCATGGCGAACCCGGCGGAATCCATCATGCCAGCATTGTAAAGACTGGGCATGACAATCAGATCAAGAACGAGACTGGCTGCAAGCCAAGCCACTAATACGACCGTAATGCTTTTGCGCCAGAGCGATGCGTGGGTGGCAACAGCCATTGAGAATGGGTCTTTTGAGTAGTCTCTGTTTGGGAATGTACGACTCATTTGGCTTTACCTCTTCCAAGTTACTTTTACCCTAACGGTCAGGGCCGACGAGGGTAAGACCGCGCAACAATTCGCAAGTGAACCCGCAACAAAACTCAAAACAGATCACGGCTGGATAAAGGTTTCAGGCTCTTCTAGGACAATACGGCTGGCCCGTAGCGGTTGGATGAAAGGGTGGGTTTCCCAGTTTTCAGTGAGCAGCAGTTTGATCAACTGAGCCGAGCGATCGCCTGCTGGATCACCCATCATCCCTAAATACAAACTGGCGCTGTGATGGGAGTCGCGGCTTACCATCTGAAAAATGCGATCGGCCTGCTCTAGTAAGTTTTTGGCCTGATTTTGCACGTTACGCCATAGGTCTATGTTGCGCTGATTACTGAAGGACTCGGCAATCAGATCTTGGCGGTGTTGAATCAGAATGGTTTGCGATCGCATCTCTGAGGGCAAATCATCAAATAAGATCACCGGGCCAAAGCCCACAAAGCGCAGCATATCAGCCCAGGCCGTTCCTCCCGACAACTGCCGCACAATGTGAAGCGCTAACGCTGCAACAATGGTTCCTTGACTGTGGGCCACCAGTACCACCTCTGTCCCCGCTCGAATCGCTCGGATAATCTCGTAAGCGAGCCGCATCGTCGGTCGTGGTGCCCCGGCAGGATAGCTGCCATACAAATAGCTTTCAAAGTCAGACCAGCCCATGTTTTGCAGAAAGGGCAGTCGCCGCAGCAGGTCTAAGTCAAAGCCCTGGGGTGCTTCTTGATCCTGCACCACCGTCAGGGACCGCTGAAGCCGCTGCACCGCCGCCAGTATATCTGCATCAGGGGGCAGGTCATGATCGCACAGCGCCTTGAGGGCATCGGCATAGCCCTGCAAACGCTTTTGGCTTTCAGGCGTTTGGCGATCGGCCCAAAACTGGACCAGTTCGGCCTTGCCCAGGGTGCTTTCTAGTAGATCGCCCTGAAAACTGACGGTGCTGTTGTGAACCCCCAAAATATCGACGGGATGCTCCACCGTCATCCACACCAGCGCTTCTAGGTCACGGAGCTGCTTTTGCGTATCGCTAGCCATGCCATTGAGGTGAATGAGGCGCTTTGGCAGTCCCTTGGGCTTCGCTGGCCCGTAGTAGAGCAGGTGACCGTCCTGTTGTTGTTCTGTCAGCATTCGGTGCTATGAGAAATAAAAAAATTGCGTGTGAACAAGGTCACAAACTTGCGGTGATCCTGGTCGCACCCTGACTCTCATGCCGTTGCCATACTATAAATGACTCGGTGCTATCTGAGTCATCAATGGGGAACACACAGTAAACCGGCAGACTTGGTTCAGTTTGTCGGTTTTTTATTGGCAATAGATACTTCAACTCTATCGCATTGTTCCTAGCGTATGCTTCCAAGACAGTTCTTTGCTGAGAATGTCTAAGGCTCTGCGATCGCTCCCCTCAAAGAGCGGACTCACTTGTCCCAACACTGTCTCCACAAGTTGGGAAGCAAAGGCACCGCCGGAGCGCAGCAGATAGCTGTAATAGCAAAACTGAGGTTGCCCGTTGCGATCGCGATGAAAGCATTCTACTTCTGCCTCTGCCATCGTCCAGACCGGCGTATTCACAGGCACCACCATGCGGGGAATGCCCTGCTGTCCCCAGGGCTGGCGATCACTTTGCAGCGTGCCGACTAAGACGGTCGAAAGAATAGTACGAGTCTCGCAGATCAGGTCAGGCGTAAACAGGGGGTCGGGCTGACTTACCAAACGAGGTCCGGTATTGAGATAGGCCGGATTGAAAAGTTGAGAGTTATAGATAATGCCCACAGCCCAGTGTCGGTCTTCGGTTTCGAGTTTCACGAAGCAGCCAAAGCCGTAGTCTTCTGCTTGGGGCGGCTGGGCCACCTCCATTTCATCGTCTAACTGAACAACGTAGTCACAGTGAGACTCTGACTTCACAACTTTTCCGAGCTTCATGGTTGGTTCTCTCAAGCATTGAGGCTGATTCTAGAAGAAAGTTACGGTAACGTCTAGATCGGGTCTTGGGTTATGGCGATGCGATTTCTCCGCTAGTTTCGTGCTTCTTCTCGATGCGAAGCACGGACAAGATCTCAACGCAACAGAATGTGTGATGCGATCGCAATTCCTAGAATCACGACCCCCTGTAGTGCATGGTCTTTAGTCTGCTGAATGAAATCGCTGTCGCTATCAGCCCTATTATTCGGTGATGGAGGACGTGCCAGAGCCATTGCTATAGTTTCCTTGTTTAACATATGATCAGATAGCGAAAATAAGAGCTTGAAATATGGCTATAGATCAACTCGAGGCATTTTTAAAGAAAATGCAGTCTGAACCTGCACTGAGCAATGAGGTGCAAGCAGCTTCAACTGCAGATGATGTTGCGCGAATCGCACTAAAGCTTGGGTTTGAATTTTCAGGTGATGAATTACTGAGAATGTCAGGTAAGAAAGTTGGCAGGGTTACTGTTACAAAAATAGATACCCCTGGAGAGTACAACTAAAGATAGCGTCGCAAAACAGCACTCTCTCACTCTTTTATTGGGGCTTACGGCATAATGAAGCATCATCATTGTGGCAAAGATAGAGCGATATGGCGACAGCATTAATTACAGGTGCATCTTCTGGCATTGGCGAGGCATTTGCCGTAGAACTGGCGCAGCGCGGCATGGATGTGGTGTTGGTGGCCCGGTCTGAGATAAAGCTCCAACAGTTAGCAGAGCGGTTAACATCTCAGCACAATATTAAGGCTGAAGTGATTGTTCAAGATTTGACGGTCCCAGAAGCCGCATCGGCAGTTTACAAAGCGGTACAGGCGTCGGGGCAGTCGATTGATCTGTTGATTAACAATGCGGGGTTTGGCGATTATGGGGTGTTTGGCGATCGCCCCCGCCAAAAGCAGCTCGATATGATCCAGCTCAACATCACGGCCCTAGTCGATTTGACGCATCAATTTTTGGCTGACATGGTCAAGCGTCAGTCTGGCAGCATTATTAACGTCGCCTCTATTGCGGCTTTTCAGCCCTTACCCTACCTGTCGGTGTATGCCGCCACCAAAGCTTTTGTCCTCAGCTTCAGCGAAGCGCTCTGGGAAGAAAACCGCAAGCATAATGTTTGTGTGTTGGCTGTCTGCCCCGGTCCCACAGAAACCCAATTTTTCGAGGCCGCAGAATTTCCGCGCACCTTTGCGGGTAGCAATCAGAGCGCAACCTCTTCAGAGACCGTTGTTCAGGAGGCGCTCAAAGCTTTAGCTGCCAAGCAATCTAATGTGGTCACGGGGGGGATTGGTAATTGGCTAATCAGCAATGTGTCGCGTATTTGGCCCCGTCAATCTCTGGTCAGCGGTGTTGCTAAGGTAATGAAACCGCCTCAAGATCAATAATGAAAGGGCACAATGAGCAGCGGCAAGAGGACCCACAAAAACCAACTCCAAGATTGCAGTTTAAGACTCGGTATTTCTTTAGGGTCAGATAGAAGCGCATCAATCCGTTCTTCAAGCCGACTTTTGGGCATCACTGGACTAAAGGGAGCGCACAAATCACTCCACAGCGGAGATTGAACCATCATCAACAGCGATTCTGCCAACAACAGGCGATCAACTCGTTGCCCTGCCCAGTCATCGGCCCTCAGCTCTCGTAACATCAGTAGATCTTGCCACAGCGCTTCAGAACGGGGGAGCCATCGCGTCCACTGGTAGATCCAGCCAAGCCAAAAAAACCAAAACGTATCGCGGTAGTGTCGATGGGCTTGTTCATGCACTAAGACTGCGGTTGCCTGTTCCGGCGTTAAGACATCCAATAAGCCCTGACTGACGACCAATACAGAGT
>JBAUJD010000700.1:0-27869 GCA_049683515.1 Thermosynechococcaceae cyanobacterium
TCTAAGGCCAGTCCTAAGCTGCTCTTTTTTCGGGACATTATAGTTATTTCTTCAAAGGGAAGTGCCAAATACCAGTCATGGGTAATAATTGTTTCATACAATAAGGAAGACAAAGAAAAAGAAAAGAAGACTGTTGAAGAGAGAAATACAATATGCGAAATTTTATTATATATACCTATTGTGTATATGCTATAGAGCTGACTAATGAATCCAATGGATGTGAAGAATAAAGTTACGTAAACAATATGTGATCCTCCAAATACAACATTAGGATCAGATGAAGCTCGCCTTTTGTAGCGCAAGTTTGTTTCCCAGTTTAAATCAAGTATATTCCTTTTGATTATCGAAGGGTATTTATCTTGAAAGCTTGAAAATGATTGATTTACCATTTTTTCGAGCCTTGAAATATGAACAGCGATATAAGCAGCCGCTCTTGCATTCGAAATCCACTTCAGTAAAAACATAATGCAGATCCCTGGAATAAATCCAGACATTATCAATAGTAATAAAATTTTTAGAGAATTGATCTGATTAATATTAAAGTCGATAAATACATCCTTGCTATTTAGTTGATGAATTACTGTTTGAACGGCTCCAAATGCTATGCCTAAAGTCACAAGGCCATAATAAAACATATTAGTTCTTGCATTGGAATTTGATACAATTTCTTCTCTTAGAGTTTTGTATTCTTCCATTAACACTTCAACTTGCTTATTGAAAACAAATTGAATTCCTGTTTGCTCTGGGATTTTCTCTTCTGAATATATTCTTCTTATTTTAGTCGGAACTATCTCTCTATATATTGTTCGTGAGTCATCGTTAATTATGACTTCAAGAAAGTTGATAGAACTTTTATTGAAGCTGTAAATAAATGAATGCATTGCAGCAAAGGCTTGAGAGCGAATAAACTCTACTTGAACTGGCGTTCTTTCATGAGTCTCCTCTGAAGTTTTGTTTCTGGATATTGTTATGGTTGCTCTCAAGCAATTTAGTTTATTTTCACAGTAACACTGGACTCTATTTTTGTTACCATGACTGATTGAGTTTACTATTTTTATCTTAAGATCCTCCATTGGATCTTCGCTTGTTTGTTGCACTGACTCCATTGTGCTAATTCTCTCTTTCTTTATGAATAAGATCTTGCTTGGAATGACAAAAATGCGGGAATTTATAGATATAATATTTGAAGAGATGTATTTTTATTGATTGCTTAATTTAAAATTATTTATCATAGCAAATTTCAGATTTATGAGGTACAGCGAAGGTATCGCCATTCATATAGCAATCCTACATGGTTTCAGAGAGTCAAGAAAGTCTAAAGCCCTTTTTCTGCAAGAATTTCGGCATGATCACCGCTTTCAAATCACTTCTAATTAATATAGCTTTTAGCTATTTTTTCGCTCTCCGTAATTATGAAATTTGCTGTATCATAAATGGACAGATAGTGTAGTACGTGTCTGTCGATAGTGAACGCGCATATGTATATTCATGCTATTCCTCAGAATGAAAGAATTAGCATTGATGAAGTATTGATTTGTTGTATTGACTTTGCCGATTTTATCGGTGTGCTCTTTATCCCCGCATTAGAGCTTGTCGCAAATTCGAGTAGACCCCTTGATATTTTGAGTTGACTAGATAGTTTTACTCTTCTTTTTAAGTTGATTGATATACCCCTACATGTAAGTTTACTCCAAATATTGGAGTTTTTAATTTGACTGACTGTTTATGAGTTGAGAGGTATGATGCTTGGTATGCGCCGTGGCATTGTCCCAGTCTTGGGAGGATTCAAAACACTTGCAGAATTCATCATCGGAACCCATCCTTGAGGTTATAGTTCCCCTTCCTCCCGCCATCAAGGAAGAATTTACCGGGGGGCAACTCTGGAATATGAACGTGGGATTTCTGGGGATTCAGTTTGGCTGGGGACTCCAAATGGCAAACATGAGTGCCATCTTCGAGCATCTCGGAGCCACTGCTCACCAGCTCCCTATCCTTTGGATTGCGGCACCCCTCACCGGTTTGTTTATTCAGCCCATCGTGGGCAACCTCAGCGACTTTACCTGGGGGCCGCTAGGGCGTCGTCGTCCCTATCTGCTGGTGGGTGCGATCTTGGCGGCTATCGCCCTCGTCCTGATGCCCCACTGTTCAACCCTACTGATGGCAGCGGGTTTGCTGTGGCTCTTAGATGCCAGCGCCAACATTAGCATGGTGCCCTACCGAGCATTTGTGGGGGATCTGCTTCCGAAGAAACAGCGCACCCAAGGCTTTGCCGTCCAAAGCCTGATGGTGGGGATGGGGGCAGTCATCGCCTCCGCCTTGCCCTGGATTCTCAGTCATGGTTTCGCGGTGTCTAATATTGCCACCGCACGTCATCGCATCCCACAGACGGTAGAGCTATCGTTTTATCTCGGCGCGGCGGTGTTTTTGAGTACCGTTATTTGGACCGTGATCACGACACCCGAATATCCGCCCCAGAATCTTGCGGCGCTAGAGCTACGGCAAGAAGAACACGGGGGTCTGCGGAATAGCCTGCAGGAAACCTGGAATGCGCTCCAGGATATGCCCGCTACGATGCGGCAGTTGGCCTGGGTCCAGTTTTTTACCTGGATGGGCATTTTTTGCTTTTTTATGTATTTCCCCACTGCTGTGGCCCGCAATATTTTCGGTGCACCTAGTCAAGCCTCTCCGCTCTCTAGCGCTGGGGTTGAATGGGCCGGGCTGTGCTGCGCGGTCTTTAATGCCGTCTGCGTGGGCGTGTCTTTTTTACTCCCGGTGTGGGCAAAGCTGACCAGCCGCCAGGTCACCCATAGTCTGTGTTTGCTCTGCGGTGCCGTGAGTTTGCTCTCACTGTCTGCCATTCACAATCGGTACCTGTTGCTGCTGACGATGATCGAGTTTGGCATTGCTTGGGCCAGCGCCCTATCCATGCCCTATGCCATGCTAACGGGAGTGATTCCCGATAAAAAGCGGGGCATTTACCAGGGCATCTTCAACATTTTTGTGGTGTTGCCCGAAATTGTGGTAGCCCTGGGCTGTGGCTGGGTGATGCAGCACCTGCTCCATGACGATCGCTTGATGGCGGTGGTGTTGGGGGGCGTTTTTTTGCTGATTGCTGCTGGTTTGACTCTGTTTGTTAAGATCGATCCTTTGATAGTTCCCACTCCTACAGCCGTTCCCCTAAAGTTACAAGATAACGGTGAGCCGTCCCCTACAGAGAAAGCGTCTCACCTAGTAGAAGATCTAACCCCAGAGGAATCCCCAATTCCAATCCTGGACCCAGAAGATCCATCCCCAGAGGAAGACTAAATTCAAATCCAGTAGGGTGGGCAATGCCCACCCTACGAGTTGTTAAAGCTTCAGGCAAGAACAAGTCGTAGGGTATTACACGATGGTCAGTCAGAGCGCAGAAAATCCCATGGGTTTACCCGTGTTTGGGCGGCTGACTCAGCTTTTGCTATTGGCTGTGACGGTCTTGGTCTACTGCGTGTTGGGCATCGTCATTGCTAACTCCCTATTTGTGAGCTATGTCGGGGCTAACCATCTCCCCATTGCCTTTATCTGCATTGGCCTGTGTTCCATGCCAGCCTATGTTGTGTTCTCGCAGGTGGCAGATCGATATAGTCGCCTGAAGCTGTTCCGGTATGTATTGCTGCTATCTATCATGCTGGTGGTGGGTCTGCGGTTTTTGCTTACCCAAGAGGCCCAGGCCGAATACTACGTGCTGCTGGTGTTTGCGTTCTTCCAGTGGGATTTTCACAATAATGTTCTGTATCCCAGTCTGCTGACGGATTATTTCACGACCCTGGAGTACAAGCGTTACGCGCCCTACGTGGGCATGGCTCAGGCGGTAGGGTCACTGTTGGGGGGAGGAGTGGCGACCCTGCTGTCGCAGTATTTTAGAACGCGAGATCTGCTGCTGTGTTTGCCGGTGGTGTTTGCAATAGCAATCCTCCAAATTCTCTATCTTGAGTATTCCCAACGCCCCACCAACGTTCAGAATCCTGACTCTGAAGCGGGTATTGTGGAATCGCTCAAAGCCTTCCCCGATGTGGTCAAACGCTATCCGCTGGCGCTGTATCTGGCTGGCAGCAGCTTTTTACTGGTCATTATTTATCTGAGCTGTGAGTTTTTATGGTTTAACATCTATGGTCAGCACTTTAGCGATCAAGAGCTGACAGGCTTTTTGGGCCTCATGCGGATTGTGATTAGCGTGGTCCAGGTGACTGTTATTTACGGTTTTACCCGGCCCCTGCTCCATAACCTTGGGATAGCCCGGATGAACATTGTCTATCCCCTTACCACCCTCGCTAGTTTTTTGGGATTGGCCTTCAACCTTAATGTCGCCGGGGCTGTAGGGCTTCATCTCAATGGGGATGCCCTCTATAAAGCCATTAACATTCCCGTGCATCAGCTTAATTACAACGCCATCCCCAAAGAATTCATTGGTCGCATTCGCACCCTTAGTGATGGGGTGATTTACTCCATAGGGCTGACCCTCGCCGGGGTCATGCTATGGGCCGCGCACAATTTACTGTCCCTGGTTCAAATCATCTATGTGGTGGCGGGGCTAACGGTGTTGCTGCTCTTAGTCCGCTTGCCGATGGGACACTTCTATGCCCAGGGGCTAGAGAAATTGATTCGCACGAATGCCATCAACCTAGATGACTTTAGTGAAACCCAGGTCCAGCTACCACCGCAGTCAAGCGATGCCATTCGAGAGCTGCTACAGCAGGAGGATCGCTATACCCAAATCAAAGGGTTAGAGCTGGCGGCGAAGATCGGTAAACCCAGCCAATTTCTGCCGGAAGTGCAGGCACTGCTCACCGATGCCGATCCCAAGCTCCGCGAGGCTGCAGTTCAGCTCTTTCGCCATGACGCCAGTATTGTGACCGACTGTGAGGCGCTGTTGCAGAGCGATCAGCCCAATTTGCAGATCTTTGCCCTAGAGGTATTGCTGCAGCATCAGTATCTCTTTACAGTATCGTCTCTGCAGTATTGGCTCCATAGCGATGATCCAGAACTACAGGTGCTAGCGGCTCTGGCGGCGATGCAAAGTCATCACTCCAAGGAGGCGAGTATTGCCGCCGCCATCGATCAAATTTGGAAGGGTGAGCTGCCTGAGACAACGGCAAAAACAGTTACCCGTGTCGTCGCTCAAAGCAATAATCGGGCCTTTATTCCCATTCTGACGCGCCTCTTGCCTACGGCGAACCTAGACCTCACCTGTGCAGGGCTGCAGGCGCTGGCATCATTGGCCGAACCGGGCGATCGCAACCTGGCTGATGTCGCTCAAACAAAACTCGACGATCCAGATGCTGCAGTGCGGTACGCCGCCTTTGATCTGTTGGCAAAGGCCCAATGCGCTGAATGCATTGAAGCAATTGCGTCGGGTCTGGCGGATGCGGATCCACGGGTGCGCCAGCGATCTGCATCGGCACTTGCTGCCTATGGTCCGCCGGGATTAGTGCTGGCAAAGGAGCGTTTGTCTGCACCCGATAGAGATGTGGTCAATGCTGCGATCGCAACCATCGGCCACATCCGCACGAAACAGACCAGCAATCTTCTCTTTGAGTACCTGACCCCTGACTTCAAGCAATTGACCCGCACCTATCGCTGGCAACAACAGATTCCGCGCAGTGATCCGGGCTGGCAACCCTTAGCCGTCGCGATCTCTGATTACCATGAACGCCTAATTCAAAAAATACTGTATATCCTGGCCTGTCTGGGCCACTCCCGCACCGTTAACTCTGTTAATCGCCTCCTCGCCACCACCGAACCAGGAGACTTAGAAAATGCCATTGAAGTGCTGGCTTCCCTCAGGCATCGTCGCTTTGTGCTGCCCGTGATGCCGCTCTTAGAGCAGATTGTCAATCCGATAGAAGCCGGAAGCAAAATTGAGGTGACGCCTCAGTGGTTGCGAACCAAAGGGTATAAGCTACTCCTAGAGGCATTAGAAACGCGCGATCGCTGGATTAAAACCGGAGCCTTAATTGCGCTATCAATGATTCCGTCTGCCTTGATTAATGATCCCGATCCCTTTGTACGGTCTGTTGCAAGTCAAATTTTTGTCCCCAAGGGTCAGGTGGCCTCCCCTACTCAAACCGCTATGAACCGCCTGTTGCTGCTCAAAAATGTTGCCATCTTCAAGAATCTGTCCCTGGATGAACTCTTGCTGATTGATGAAGCGCTAGAACAGGAGCAGGTACTGGCGGACACGACCATTTTTGCGGAGGGTGATTGGGGGGCGCATCTCTATATTTTGGCTGAGGGTACTGTTCAAATTGTCAAAACGCTGGATGGCTCTCTAGAGCAAATCGATCTGATTACCAGCGGTCAGTATTTTGGTGAAATTGCGCTGTTTGATAATGCGCCGAGGTGGAATGGTGCGATCGCAACCGAACCCTCCACACTGCTGAAGCTAGAGAAAACCCGCTTTTTGAGTCTTACGACTCAGCGGCCCCACATTATTTTAGAAATCTGTCGTTTTTTGAGTCAGCGACTGCGGGAGACAGATTCCTATCGGTCTGGGCGAAAATCATCACGATTGCCTGAACAGCCGATTCAGGCCCCAGATATAGTACCGTCTCAATCAGTCTAAAAATCCTCCTCTAGACGCTCTCGCTTTCCCAGCCCTCTATTTCTAAACTGCTGACTCGGCTGAATTCTTTGACGTTATCAATGTCTTCGGAAACTCCAGCTTTCGAGTTGGACGAGGTTTAAATGATGTCGTCCATTGACTTCACTCTGTTATTCTCTGCTCTATCTGAGGCGCAGACTTCAGTGCCGCCACGATCGCATCTGCCACCCTCGATACTGGAATAATCTCAATATCAAGATCTGGAAACGTTTGCCCCTTGGGAACAATCGCTTTCTTAAAGCCCAGCTTCAGCGCTTCTTTAAGGCGCAACTCCATTTGCGAGACTGAGCGCACCTGGCCCCCCAAGCCTACTTCACCAATGATCACTGTCAGCGGATCGACCAAACGATCTCGGAAGCTGGCGGCAACGGCAATGGCAACCCCCAAATCCGCCGCAGGCTCCGCCACATTTAACCCTCCTGAAGATGCCACATAAGCATCGAGCTTTGAGAGCGGAATGCCCAAACGTTTTTCGAGAACCGCCAAAATCTGCAGCAGTCGGTTGTACTCCAAGCCCGTCGTCGATCGGCGAGGAGAACTATAGCTAGTGGGGCTGACCAATGCCTGCAGCTCGACGACAATGGGCCGTGTTCCCTCACAGGCGACGATGGTGGCGGTACCGGGGGCGACTTCATCGCGATCTCCGAGGAACAATTCCGAAGGATTCGGGACTTCCCGCAGTCCCCGATCCATCATTTCGAAGACGCCAAGCTCATGGGTGGCTCCAAAGCGATTTTTGACGGACCTAAGCAGCCGATGATTGGCAAAGCGTTCACCCTCGAAGTAGAGGACTGTATCGACAAGGTGTTCGAGCACTTTTGGGCCTGCGATCGCACCTTCTTTGGTGACATGTCCCACAATGAACAGCATAATATTTTCTTGCTTGGCGAGTCGCATCAGGGCTGACGTACATTCACGCACCTGAGCCACTGAGCCAGGGGAAGAGGTAAGGGTTGAAAAATAGAGAGCTTGGATGCTGTCGATGACGGCCACTTGGGGCTTGAGGGAGTCGAGTTCTTGGAGGATGGTTTCGAGATCGGTTTCGGGGAGCAAATAGAGTTCGGAGCTTGGAGTTCGGAGTTCGGAGTTCGGAGTTCGGAGTTCGGAGTTCAAGCTCTCTGCGGCACTGCTTGTTCCATTCTCTGACAGTGTAGGTTGGACCCCTAGGCGCTGGGCGCGAAGCTTGACTTGTTGGCCTGATTCCTCGGCGCAGACGTAGAGAACTCGCTGGGATTGGCTAAGTTGGTTGACGATTTGCAGCAGTAGGGTTGATTTGCCGATGCCGGGGTCGCCGCCGACGAGGACGAGGGATCCGGGGACGATGCCGCCGCCGAGGACGCGATCGAGTTCGCCGTAGCCAGAACTAAATCGCTGGGTGGGATGATCGGCAATTTGAGAGAGCGTTAGCGCCGAAATGGCTTCGGGGGGAGAGTGCGATCGCAACTTTTTTGTCGGACGCTGATTGACCAGTCGTGCCCCATCTGTCGTAGGAGTCGTCGGCGCAATCACCTGCTCTACAAGGGTATTCCAGGCGTGACAGCTTGGACATTTACCAAAATATTGCGGAGACGACGCACCACAATCTTGACAAATATATTGCGTACGAGACTTAGCCATACAGTTCGCAATAAAAAAATGAAATCTTAAATATTCCTGAAACGACTATGCCGAGGGGACTTTATCGTTTTCAACTGACATTAACGTCATGGTAACTTAAGGAAAGGCATAAGAAAATTAACCATTCGACAAAACCTGAGATGAAGGAGTATTAAATAAATTGGACTCTAATAAAGAAAAAATACTCGTTGTTGACGATGAAGCCAGCATCCGCCGGATTCTAGAAACCCGGCTCTCTATGATTGGCTACGATGTCGTCACCGCCGCCGATGGCGAAGAAGCCATCGAGACCTTCCATGAGGCCATTCCCGATTTGGTTGTTTTAGACGTGATGATGCCCAAGCTTGATGGCTACGGCGTCTGTCAAGAACTGCGTAAAGAATCAGACATTCCCATCATTATGCTCACGGCGCTCGGTGACGTCGCAGATCGCATCACGGGCCTAGAGCTAGGGGCCGATGATTATGTCGTTAAGCCCTTCTCTCCCAAAGAGTTAGAGGCTCGCATTCGCTCTGTCCTGCGCCGCGTCGGCAAGAATGGCGCTCCTGGGATTCCCAGTTCAGGGGTCATTGGCGTTGCTAATCTACGCATTGATACCAACAAGCGTCAGGTCTATAAAGGTGACGAGCGCATTCGGTTAACGGGCATGGAGTTTAGCTTATTAGAGCTGCTGGTCAGTCGTTCTGGAGAAGCGTTCTCTCGCTCAGAAATTTTGCAAGAGGTTTGGGGCTATACGCCAGAGCGTCACGTTGATACTCGCGTAGTTGACGTGCATATCTCTCGACTGCGGGCCAAACTAGAAGAAGACCCCAGCAATCCAGAACTCATTCTGACCGCACGGGGAACAGGATACCTCTTTCAGCGGATTGTTGAAGCTGGGGAGATTGGCTAGGACACCCCAGTTTCTGAATTAAGCCTAGATAAAGGCTCAAAGTCCCCCACAGGTGGGGGATTTAAGGGGCGAGTGCAATAGCAGGAGACTCGGATGAAAGTACCTGTGTTGCCTGTGAGATGAAGATTTTGCTGTTCGCTGCGATATCCTAAGGCAAACGGAGTTTAGTCTAGCGTTGAGTTTGTTCTTTAGCGTCGTCATCCCTACCTATAATCGCCTTCCCATTCTGCGAAAATGCTTGCAAGCGCTGGCACATCAGGACTTAGGGGCTGAGCATCACTACGAGATCGTGGTAGTTGATGATGGCTCCACTGACGGTACGGTGGACTGGCTGCACCATCACATGCCTTCGGTGCAACTCTATGAACAAGCGCATCAAGGGGCTGCGGCTGCTCGTAATCTCGGTGTTAAGCACGCAAAGGGCGACACCATTATCTTTATTGACAGTGATTTAGTGGTCACTGATGTTTTTCTGTCTGCCCATGCAGAGGCGCTCACAACGGCTCAGGCGCAACTAGGGCATGCTCGTATCTTCACCTATGGTCGGGTGATTAACACCAGTAACTTCGAGCATCCTACGTCAGAACTCTATACACTGACAGACTTTTCAGCCGCCTACTTTGCGACGGGGAATGTTGCTATTGCCCGTCACTGGCTCGAAAAAGCGGGTCTATTCGACGAACAGTTTCAGCAATATGGCTGGGAAGATCTAGAGCTGGGTGTCCGGCTCAAAACGTTGGGTCTGAAGCTGGTCAAAGCACCGAAAGCGGTGGGGTATCATTGGCATCCTCCCTTTGCCTTGAGTGATATTCCAGGGTTGATTGACCAAGAGATGCAGCGGGGGCGCATGGGGCTGCTGTTTTATCAAAAACACCCTAGTTGGGATGTACGCATGATGATTCAGATGACCTGGATTCACCAGTTGCTGTGGGGTGGCCTCACGCTTGGGGGCAGATTAAATGAAAAGACCTTGGCCCCCCTGCTGCAGTGGCTCATTGATCAAGGTAAATCTCAGTTGGCGCTGGAAGTCGCGCGTATTTTTTTGAATTGGTACAACCTGAAAGGTTTGTATGCAGCAAAGGCCCAATTAAAATAGCTCGTTTTGAGCTGACGGTTTCGCGATGTCGTGATGTTCTAGAGCATCACGAACCGAAAAAAAGCTTGAAAAGCATACTGCCCATTACAAAGAGATCTGCTATGATTGGATCTGCTCACTTGGAGAGGTGGCTGAGCGGTTGAAAGCGGCTCCCTGCTAAGGAGTTATGGGGATTAAACCTCATCGAGGGTTCGAATCCCTCCCTCTCCGTTTGTTGCACAGAACAATGCAAGGCTTTTAAATAGGACGATTTACAATGGGCCGCAAATGTCAGCTAACGGGTAAAAAGGCAAACAATGCCTATGCCGTATCTCACTCCCATCGCCGCACCAAAAAGCTGCAAGAAGTTAATCTGCAGTCTAAGCGTGTCTGGTGGTCCCAGGGCAAGCGCTGGGTCAAGCTCAAGCTCTCGACGAAGGCGATTAAAACTCTCGAGAAGAAGGGGCTGAGTGCCTTTGCTAAAGAAGCCGGAATTAATCTAGCTCACTTCTAGACCGTTACGGCTCTAGATCCAGTTCGTTCTTGAACACACAAATATCCGCCTGGAAATCTCCAGGCGGATATTTGTGTACTTGAAACAATCCCAAGGGAAGGGGCTAGGCTTTAACCAGCACCACATCACCTTCAATTTTGGCTTCAAAGAGCTTTAGTGGTTTGTCTGCCGGACCTGTGACGATGCTGCCGTCTGGCTTGAACTTAGATCCGTGGCAGGGACACAGTAAAACGCCATCATTTTTGTTCCAAGCGCATACACAGCCTTGGTGAGGGCACTTCGCATCAAGGGCCACGATGGTATCAGCCTGGGTGGGGTCTCGGAACACCGCTAGAGGGCCAGCACTGAAGTTTTTATTGGTGATAGAGCCATTGGCATCTAGATCGGAAACGGTACCCACTTCAACAAACCCATCAGGACGCTCTTGTATAGAGCCGGGTGGCGGCGGTGGGGGTGGCGCGTCTGCTGGGGCATTAGTCGGGGCATCGGCAGTAGGGGTGTCAGAAGAGCAAGCTGCGATCGCAACGGGCAAGCTGCTGACAATAGCCCCTAGGCCAACCCAAGACATAAACGTTCGACGGTCCATGAGATGTTCTCCAATCTTTTAGACTGATGGGGATATTATGCCTGATCTAATCGATCTAGACTGGTTTAGAGCAATTGTCTACAAGGCGGATGCACCAAAGCTGCATCGGCAAGGGCAGAAACGGGGTCGAGCTGGAGCTGGGGGGCACTGGCGGTTCTGGGTACCTGTTTGGCCTGGGCCATCGATAGCAATCTCACGTTTCGGGTGTCCCATCGCGATCCGTTCCAGATTGCGTTAGTGAAAAATGGGGTGGCGGGGATTGTTAATGTTGCGATCGCATCCCTGATCGGGCAACCTCTCCCCAAAGCCGTCGTGCTGCTCAAAATCGGTGGCGTGGGCTTTTTGTGCTATGGCCTTACCTACTGCTGCTTTGTCTTGGCCCTTCGACGGATTGGCTCATCTCGAACCGCTGCATTCTTTGCCCTGGCTCCTTTGGTGGGGACAGCAATTGCCGTTGTTGTGCTGCGGGAATCGGTGACGGTGCGAGTTGCGATCGCGGCTCTGATTATGACCGGCGGTGCATTACTCTGTGCCTGGGAGCCAAAGCTATTGAAACCCCACTGATTTTCTGAACCGGGAAGGCGATCGCGCTCTCCTATCAGTTGGAATGATAGATTACTAGCTATTCCCTCACTGACATTACCATGACTGTTCAAGCTACCTTCGCGCAGCTCATTGAGATCTTGAATGCAACGCCGATCAACGTTGATGAGTCTCAATACCAAACGATCGCAACGGGCTTAACCACCGATACTCGTGAATTCAAGTCTGGATCGGTCTTTCTGGCGCTGCGGGGCGAAAATTTTGACGGCCATGCCTTTATCGAGCAGGCTATCGAAAAAGGCGCGATCGCAACTATCACCGACACACTCCTCGATCTCAATATCCCCCAGTTCCAGGTTCCTAATACGCTAAAGGCGTACCAAGATTTAGGCCACTGGTGGCGACAACAGTTCGAGATTCCTATCATTGCCATCACAGGTTCGGTAGGCAAAACAACGACAAAAGAACTCATTGCAGCCGCGCTGGGTACCGCAGGTAAAGTCCTCAAAACTGAAGCGAATAATAATAACGAGATTGGCGTGCCCAAAACGCTATTGGGGCTAACCCCTGAGCATGACTACGCCGTCATTGAAATGGGGATGCGGGGCCGGGGCGAAATTGCTGAACTCACTCAGATCGCCCAGCCCGATATTGCCGTGATTACTAACGTCGGCACCGCCCATATTGGTCGCCTCGGTTCGCGGGAAGCTATTGCTGAAGCCAAATGTGAGCTATTAGCCCAAATGCCCAAAACCAGCAAAGCGATCTTGAATGCCGATATTCCACTGCTGATGTCTACAGCCAAAACGGTTTGGCAGGGAGCTTTAACCACCTATGGCTTTACAGAAGAGGCCGATCTGAAGGGGCGTTTAGTAGATGAACACACGGTGGAAGTCAATGGTGAAACCTATCCGCTGCCGTTGCCGGGGGAACATAATGCGCTCAATTACTTGGCTGTGGTTGCGATCGCACAGCATCTCAACCTCAATCTGGCCCCTCTGAGACAGGGGTTCACCGTTAATCTGCCGGGGGGACGCGCCCAAAAAATAACCCTCGCTAACGATATTGTGCTGTTAGATGAAACCTACAATGCGGGGTTTGAATCGATGTCCGCAGCGCTGAAGCTATTGGCAAGTACTCCAGGCCAGCGACATATTGCAGTGTTAGGGCCAATGAAGGAGTTGGGAGACTATGCCGAAGCGCTCCATCAAAGCATTGGAGAATTGGTGGAGACCCTGCAGCTCGATCAGCTCTTGATTTTAGACCAAGGGCCAGAGGGGAATGCTCTTGCTAAAGGGGTGACCTCTGTACCGACCCAGCAATTTGATACCCATGAGGCGCTGATTGATTATTTAGAGCAAGGAATGGAGGGGGGCGATCGCGTTCTGTTGAAAGCCTCTAACTCGGTTGGTTTAAGTCGTGTTGTAGAAAGATTGCGGATCAGATTGAAATAAGACTTTTACCATTGATCATGCTGTGCCAGCAATTCTGTCACCCTTTGAGCATTTTGAGGTTTTGCGAAGAAAAAGCCCTGACCAAAACGACATTTAAGAGCACGTAGTTGCGCTAGTTGCGCTTCGGTTTCGATGCCTTCAGCTACGGCATCCATCTTCATAACCTGGGCAATGCTGAGAATTACTGGCACTAACCCTAAAGTCTCAGGGGTGCCATCCAATTGTTTTGTAAACGCACGGTCAATTTTAAGCGTATTGACCGGCAAGTTTTGTAGTTGTCCCAATGATGAGTAGCCCGTCCCAAAATCATCGATGCTCAGTTGAATGCCCCGCTCTCGAAGTTGATTAAGAATCGGCATCGTAACCTGTAAATTTTGAATCATGGAGCTTTCCGTAATCTCTAGCTTGATCGAACGAGGAGAGATTTGGGTTTCAGCTAAAATCAAATCAATATCTTCAATCAGATGGGGCTGGTTGAATTCCTGAGCTGAGAGATTAATGTATAGCATGAGGTCAGGAAAGCCAGCCTGTTGCCATTGATGAAGCTGATGACAGGCTTGTTGCATGACCGCGTGCCCAATTGGACAGATCAGACCCGTTTCCTCTGCAACGGGTAAAAAATCTCCAGGGGGAACTAAACCTCGCTGAGGATGATCCCAGCGCACCAGCGCTTCTAAACCTGCGATCGCACCTGTGGTCAGATCAACAATGGGCTGATAGTAAACCACAAACTCCTGTTGACTGATGGCGCGATGTAAATCAGTTTCAATTTCTAGGAGTCGATGGGCTGTCTGATGCTTTGCCTGATCAAACACTTGGCATTGCTTTCGGCCCAAGGTTTTAGCTCGATGTAAAGCAATATTGGCATCCCGCAACAACTGCTCGGGCCTTTCGTAGACGGGATTGCTCAACACGAGACCAATGCTGACATTGACAAAGATTTCGTGATTCTGCGCTCGAAAAGGCTGCTTGAGCAGGGTCAGAATGGCGTTAGCCACGCCGATAGCCTCATCGATATCAGCCACACTGTTGAGAAGAATAGCAAATTCATCGCCTCCGATACGCGCAAAAACGTCGTTCTGTCCCATCAACCCCTGTAAAGATTTAGCCAGTTCCTTTAAGAGTTCGTCCCCTACCGGATGGCCCAAAGAGTAGTTGATCACCTTAAAGCGATCGCAATCAAGCATCAAAATAGCAAAGGCTTTATTCGGGTCATGTTGGATAGCTTCAAGGGACTGTGCCACTCGCTCGATGAATGTTGATCGATTGGTCAACCCCGTCAGATCATCATAAAGCTGCGTTTCAAGCAAGCGATACTGGGCAATAGAAAGTTGCTGGGTTTTCTTTTGAACCTGTGCTTCTAACTTTGCATTTAAGTCAAAAATCTGCTGTTGAGCGGCCCTGAGGGCGAGCTGATGGTGAATCCGGAGCAATACTTCTTCAAGGTGAAATGGCTTGCTGATATAGTCTGCTCCCCCAGCATTAAAAGCGTTCACCTTATCTGCAGCATCATCTAAAGCACTCAGAAAAATAACGGGAATATCCGCCGTTTTGGGATTGGATTTAAGTGCTTTGCAAACATCAAAGCCGCTGAGGGTTGGCATCATGATATCGAGCAGCAGCAAATCAGGGGGGAGCACCTCAATTGCCTTTAATGCCATCTCCCCGGTCATGGCCTTTCTGACTCTGTAACCTTGCTCACTCAGCATCTTAGAGAGCAGCTTTAAGTTCTCTAACGTGTCGTCAACGATGATAATATCAGCCGCCAAGTGTGGCACTAAATCTGGCTTCAGTGTCATTTCTATAGTAGGAGAGTAGTTGACAGACATTGTATTGCTCTAAGTTGCTTTGAATTGTATAAATAACGCTTGCGGTACAGTTAAACCGGAGCCTGGATCAGCTCTAATATATTTTCAAACTGAAAATTCTCAATGAGGCCCGTCATCACTTGGGCAGTCGAGTGATATTCCTGGGGAATTTCATCCACTAACTTGAGAAGCTGAAGATCATCGCCTTGGACGGCATGTTGGCTCATTGCTTCAATCCACGAGGGTGGCATCATGGCAAAGCTTTCAGCCGTGAGGGCGGGGGCTAACTGTGGTGAGACTGAGGCGGTGGCGTTTCTGTTTAGGTCTTCCCCTTCAGGTTCCTCGAATACGTATTGAACCCCCAAGGACTGTGCCAGCTTGCCGTAGATTTCCTCGACCCGAAAGGGTTTGCGGACAAAGTCATCGCAGCCACAATTGAGAATATCGGCCCGTTGTTCTTCAAAGGCGCTGGCCGTGAGAGCGAAAATAACGGTAGATTGCCCACCGGGTGCCGCCTTAATCTTTTGAGCTGCAACGTAGCCACTCATAATGGGCATTTGCATATCCATCCAAATGGCTTGCGGCTGCCACTCGTGCCAAATTTCAACAGCTTCTTTTCCATTACAGGCTTCTCGCACCACAAAGCCCACAGAGCGGAGCAAATCAACCAAAAGTGTTCGATTGACAAGCCGATCTTCGGCCACGAGAATTCGAAATTCGGGTTGTCCAGGGGCTAAATGACTGGGATTGTGGCGGACAATCTCGCGTTGCTGGGTCGCCACAGATTCCGTCTGCTGCAGGGGCAGATCAAAGCTAAAGGTAGAACCTTGACCCAGTTGACTACTGACGTGCATGTGACCGCCCATCAGTTCAACGAAGCCACGGCTGATCAGCAGTCCAAGTCCGGTACCCTCTGCAGCCTGCAGCCCCACTTCTGTTTGAACAAAGGCTTTAAAGAGTTGATCAATGTCTTCAGGAGCAATCCCTGGCCCCGTATCTTCAATTGAGAACTGGAGCCGATCTTCAATCACCGTAACCTGCAGTGTCACCTGGCCCCAAGCGGTAAACTTGACGGCATTCCCCAAGAGGTTGATTAAAATCTGACGAAGTTTTTGGGCATCGGCCTTAATATACTGAGGAACTTCACGCTGGCGCACAAAGCTGAGGCTGAGCTGCTTAATATTGGCTCGTAGGGCTAGCATTTTCTCTAAATTGTCCAATAGCTGATATAGATCAAAGCTAGTCTCATTGAGCTGGTGCTGGCCCGCCTCAATTATGGACACTTCCAAAATGTCGTTGATCAAGTTCAAAAGGTGCTCGCCGCTGCGATCAATCGTCTGGACATACTCTTGGTGATCGGGTGACAGATCTGAAGCTCTCTGCAGCAACTGAGCGTAGCCAAGGATCGCATTGAGTGGCGTCCGCAGTTCGTGGCTCATGTTGGCTAAAAAGGTGCTCTTGGCTTGATTAGAGCGTTCCGCATCTTCCTTAGCGATTTGTAGATCGCGAGTGTGCTGTTGAGTTTGAGAGAGCAGTTCAGCCTGCTGAATGGCAATTCCGAGCTGAGTACCAATCTGTGTGGTGATCTTGGCGGCAGCAGCGGTCCACTGGCGGGGAGCGCTCAATTGATAGGTAAACAGAAGACCCCAAAGCACGTTCTGTTGAAAGATTGGGGCGACGATGTAAGACTTGACCTGGATGCGTTCTAGTAAATTCAAATAACAGGGGTCAAACTGAGCTGCGTATACATCGTTAACAACGCGATAACTCCCCTTTTGCGTATAAGCACCCCCCTGCTGTTCCTGCAGGTAGGTATCTCGAATACTCTGAATGGCACAGTTCCCATCTGTCACAACGTTGCGCGTCAGACTTGCATCGGTTTTTGCCAGGTCAATTAGAGAAGGCCATCCGTCGGCTACGGATTCGGCCACCATGCGTCCACTCCAGTCTGGATTGAACTGATAGATCAATACCCGATCGCAGTCCACTGCAGTCCGCAGTTCATCGACGGTATCTGTGAAAATAGTTTGCAGATCAAGGGTTTTTCGCATCTGCTGAACAATGCGCGTGATTGCCCGTTCTCGCTCAGCCGCTTGAGAAAGCTCCACCGTTCGCTCCTGGACCCGCAGCTCTAAATCCTCATTGGCGTGGCGTAGTTGTGCTTCAGCCGCTTGCCGAACACCAATCTCAGCTTGAAGCTGACGATTGACCCCCTCTAACTCCTCAGGGGTCTTCAGGGACAGAAACTGGGGCAGCAGCGTCACCATCTGCCCTGCGGTATAGCAAGAAATTAGAGCCGTCATGCCTTTTTCAATACCTGAAAGCCAGTAGGCCGGGTGCCATAGGGTCCAGATTTCGAGCAAATGGCCCGTGCCACAAAAAACAATAAATGCCCCGAAGAAAACGAAAAAACTTTGAAAGGGGACTGCATCGCGCCGCTTGAAGACAAAGTAGAGCAGCATCCCCGGAATGGAGTAGTAGGCGATCGCAATGAGCAGATCACTCACCACATGCAGACCCACCAAAGGTGCCTGCCATAAATAGCAATGCCCGTGTGGCATGTATTGTCTAGAGGAAAATAAATTGCTGAGCACTTCTGCTCCCTGCCACTGTTGTAGCCCTAGGGTCATTGCAGTCCACATTGATACGTCTATGTCTAACACTGGCCGCTATGCTTGAAGACGAAATAGCGACTCTCTCTACTTAAGCCTAGAGTGCCCAATTTACAGATATGTGATCCATATCGATAAGAATGCACAGCTTAAACTTGAAATTCAGCGATGGGAGTCGATTGAGAAAGATTTGTAGGATACCAACACTATTCTGCGGCGCTTGGCGAATTTGGATGGATTAATTCAGGTTGCTAACCGGCGCTATTTCGACACATATTTAAGTCAAGAATGGCAGCGTTTGGCCCGTGCACTTCTTTTAAGCTTGCTGGAAGCCAACACTGAAGCGAAAATTGAAATAGATCGCTAAACAATCCGACAACACAACACCACGAATGAGGAGCAATGCTAAACGCTGGTCAAGCACTCGCTGCAGAGAGATTTGTCACGGGCTGGCAGTAGTATCCAGTCCCCCAATCTGTGTGAATAAACTCAGGTTCTTTGGGGTTATCGCCAATCTTAGACCGCAGGCGGGAGACGTTTACATCAACCACGCGCAGATCGGCATACTGATGAGGGGAGTAGCCCCATACTCGCTGCAAAATCTCAGAGCGAGAGACTGTTTTGCCGGGATTGGTGACCAACAGCTCCAACACGTCAAACTCCATACCGGTCAAGGGCAGTTTCTGATCGTTGAGGTAAGCCTGTCGTTTTCGCAATTCAACCCGCAGCGGTCCCATTTCGATGCTCGCGACCTGAGTATCTGCCCCTGATTCAGCCTGAGTGCGGCGCAAAATGGCCTGAATACGGCCCTCTAGTTCTTTGGGCGAGAACGGCTTTGATAAATAATCGTCGGCCCCTAGCTCTAAACCCTGAATGCGATCGCCCACATCACCTAACGCAGACAAAATAATGATGGGCACCGCAGTGGTCTTGCGTAACGCTTCACACACCTGCAAGCCATTGAGCTTGGGCATCATGATATCTAAAACCACTAAATCAGGGGACTGCTCCTCGAAAACAGTGAGGGCTTCTTCGCCATCAACAGCGACTGCAACCTCGTAGCCCATCATCGTGAGCCGGGTTGCCAAAATGCGACGAATGGTGGATTCATCGTCAACAACTAGAATCTTTTGCTTAATACTCACTTGAGATCCCTATGCTTTCAAACAAATGTCAGACAATCGGTTACAAACGGAGGCGAGATCTGTCCAACGTCTCAAAGCCTCCACCCAGCTCTTCATGGGGCTTTGTGTATTTTAGTCACAAATAGACATAGAGGTTCACACTTCTCAACTTAATCATACATGAAACTTAGGATCTTACCTTGCCTCTCAGAATCCAGTCGCGTGTGATCACGCCTAGGCCGATGCCCCCAACCAGCACAAGCCAGAACAGAGTGCCGGATTGATTTTCGAGGCCACTGCGCAGGTTCATGCCAAACAGGCTTGATAGGGCCGTCAAGGGTAAGAAGACTGCCGCTAAAATATTGAGCCGCTGTGCGGTTTGTACTGATTTATGGCTCAGCAGTGCCTGCTCTTCAGCCTGTTTTGCTAGCGTATAGTCCAGTGCATTTTTGGCGTCGGCGTAGAGAAGATCTAGGGTCCGAGTCAATTCAATCGAGGCATCGCGTAAGTCGATGATGTTGAGATCGTCTGCGATGGCTTCACGAGCAGCCTGCAGCGTTGCCTGCAGATTTTCGGTGGCTCGACGGAGAGGACCAATATTTTCTAAGAGATGAAAATAATCGACACTTGTAGAGGCCAGCCCGTACTGATCCGTCAGTTTCTGTTCTGCCTCGCTATAGGCTTTGACATGACTTCGTAATTTCTCTAGACCATTGCCACCACCACTATACTGCCAGTCGCCATTTGGGTTTCGCCAAAAGAAAACCCCTGTGCGCTTGCGGCTCCCGGATTTGGGGACTTTATGCAAAATCAGCAGCAGGTGGTTGTCTGCTACCATAGCCCGCTGTTGTCCGGCTTCCTTTTGGCCTAACCGCTGCTTAATGACTAAGGGAATTGCCCAGCCTGAAGGTAATGTCACCAGAAAGTCTCTCCACCATCTGCTTTTCTATGAGGGTTCCCTTTCGCGCTTCGGGGCTACCGTCGAGACAATAGGTGTATCCCTCTCCAGCACAAAGGTGACCAGGGATGCCGTGAATGCTTTGGATCGCTACGTCGGAATTAGTTCACCGGGGCGAAGGCGAGACCATTTACCGGCTTCTTCTTTAAAGCTGGTGCAGCCGACGACATCCCACTCCATCTGAATCTCATCGCTATCAGTGCGTATGTTGACGTTAATGGTGGGTTCGACCGGCTCAAAGCTTGGGGATTCGGTGAGATGCGGTTGCTGATGTTGACCTTCTACGGCGTGGTAGGTGAGGCAGTCATCGACGTAGTAGCAGTTAACGCAGATACACATGGTTTGGCCCTCTTCTCTGGATGGGGATAGAGTTCAGGTTGCTGTGGCTACTGATACTGTAGCGAATTTATCTGAGTGGGTTGTGGGGCACCAGGTTCTGACCACTTTGCCTAGGATGGCTTGATTGAGCCAAGGGGTATTGTGGCCGAGGGTCTGGAGGGTGCTGGCATTGGCCTGCCAAGTGGTCTGGGGGTCAAAAAGAGTCATTTCTGCAGGTTGCCCCACCGTGAGGGTCGGGGGTTGCTGGTGCAGGCATTGGGCCGGATGCTGACTCAGTTTGCCCCACAGATCTAACGGACTCCAGCGTTCGGTGGCAACAAACTTTTGCCACAAAATCGGCAGCACTAGCTCTAGGCCGATCGCACCAGGGGGCGCTTGACCAAAGGCAACGGTCTTTTCTTCGTAGGTGTAGGACTGGTGATCGGTTGCGATCGCATCCAATACCCCATCTTCTAGTCCCTGAATGAGCGCAGCTTGATCGTCGGGATTGCCCACTGGCGGATCGAGGCGCAAACTGGTGTTGTAGGTAGAGAGATCATCACTATTCCAGAGCAGATGCATCCAGGTGGTGCTAGCGGTAATGGGTAAGCCTGCGGCTTTGGCCGCCGTAATTAACTGAACGCTACGAGCCGTGGACACCCGCATAATATGAACGGGGGCAGGCACCATCGCTACCAGCTCTAGCAGTGCCGCCAGAGCCGTTGTCTCTGACGCGCTGGGGTTCTCTGGCAGGCCCAATCTCAGCGCCTGCAGCCCTTCTCGAATGACACCCTGAGCGGCAAGATCAGAGTGAACCGGCCACAGGGCAATCGGCATTTTTAAGGGGGCAAGATATTCTAAAAGCCGCCGGATCAGCACCAGGTTCGTGAGCGGGAACCCTTCACTGAAGCCGACTACGCCTGTATCTCGTAGTTCTGATAGCTCCACGAGATGTTGACCCTCCATGTTGTGGGTAATCGCTCCCCAAGCCTGCATGTTGACCCCGTGATCAGGCTGAGCCTGCAGGCGCTTGAGGGCATCGGGGGTATCTAACGGCGGCTGAGTATCTGGCAGCAGGGTGAGGCGAGTAAAGCCCCCTGCTGACGCTGCTTGTCCCAACGATTCAAGGGTTTCGCGGGCTTCAAAACCCGGCGCGCCTGAATGACAGTACAGGTCCACGAGGCCAGTACCAAGGATCAGCCCTGAGCAATCGTGCTGTTCCGTCTCGTCGGGGATATCTGTGATCGAGTCGGCAATGGCCGCGATCTGGCCCGCTGAAATGAGGATGTCAGAGATGCGATCGCACTGTGTTGAAGGATCTAATAGACGAACTTGGCGCAGGAGTTCATGCTTCATGGATCGTCCTCCTCTCGTCTAACATTTTGTGCCTAGACTGACCTGCTGACAGTCAAGCCCTGCATTGGCCCCCCCGGCCCCCCAATCCTGGGGGGAGAGCATCCGTCGTTTGGGGTTAGTTCCCGTTAAGCATTGCACCATCTTCGGTTCGTTATAAGGCTCCCGCTGCTGTTTGATCGAGTACGCCGCCTAAGTGGGTCGTAATGTTCATGGCTGCTAGCGTCGGCTTCCCTCCCGGCGTATAGTCAATCACGCTGACCGCCCCATTGCCCTGCTTAAAAGACCAAATGTGTTCTGGCCCCAAACCAGCCAGATAGCAGAGAATCACTTTATTAACGGCATCGTGGGCCACCACTAGTCCCGTCTCCCCACTGCCAAGATGTTCTTGCACCAGCGTATCCCAGGCGGCAACCGCACGGTCCCAGACCTGCTGAATATTTTCGCCATCGGGCATCTGTACGGCCGCCGGAGTGGTCTGCCAGCGCTCTAGCTCACCGGGATAGTTGCGTTCGATCTCGCTCTCTAGGCATCCTTCCCATTTGCCATGACTGATCTCGCGGAGCTGATCGTCTAACGATAAGGACACCGTGGGGTGATGGGCCAAGATCAATTCTGCAGTTTCCTTGGGGCGCAGCATGGAACTGCTTACTGCAAAGTCAATGGGAGTCTCTTGTAGAAAATCAGCAGCCTGCTGCCCCTGGAGGCGACCATTCTCGTTTAAGGGCACATCAATTTGCCCCTGGAACTTACCCTGCCGGTTCCAGTCGGTTTCGCCGTGACGCACCAGGAGTAACCGCAGTGCCTCGTAGCCTTGGCGGGGCTTGGGAAAAGTTAGGCCCGTGTGATCTGTCAGGTTTAAGGATTCAAGCTGGGTGGGCTGTCCCGGCGTGAAGTTGAGCACACTAATGTTACAGTTTGCCTGCTGGAGGCTGTGATAACGCTCTGGCGTCAGTCCTAAAGCGGTGCCCAGCAGTGCTCGGTTGATACCGCTATGGCCCACTAATAAAATAGTCTCACCGTCATGCAGGGGTAAAAGCTGCTCCCAAACCTGTCGAGCTTGCTCATAGAGCGCTGGGACTGGAAAGAATTGCTCAGGACCGCTTTCACCTTCGATCTCCATGCAGAGCTGTTCGGGATAATGGTGCCAGTTGTCGTACCCTTGGGGGTCTCGTTCTTTGACCTCAGTAAATAAGATGCCTTCCCACAGCGGCAGGCTGATTTCGATCAGGTTATTGAGGATTTGAGGCTGAGCGCGGCTCTGTAGCTGTTGACAGATGTGCGCTGCGGTATCGCGAGCGCGGGTGAGGGGGCTATGATAAATGGCATTAAAAGGAATGTCTTTGAGAGACTGGCCGACAGACTGGGCATCGGCAATTCCTTTATCGGTCAAGGTCGATTTGTCGAGGTGACCTTGAATGCGGCGTTCTACGTTAAAGCTACTCTCGCCATGGCGAACGAGAATTACACGGGTAGCCAGAGCCTTATCCTCCATTGGGGGGTGGTTTACAGTCGGCTTGCTTTTGGGTAAGCAGCGCAGGTGCGCGCGTCTTGAATATCGGCCAGCAGGCCAAAAAAATTTTACCTTGTTCAGCTAGAAGTTCAAACTGCTCAGCGATCGCCAGAGCAGCCATCGGTTGAATTTGTACCGTCTCTATACACATTGCGTCAAAAGAAGACGACGCCACAAATATTTCGGTAATTTCATCAGTGGCGGAACTTAATGCCAACCATTGACTTCACACTACTGCAGATCAGTCCGTACAAATACAGAGAATTTAGCGCAGGTCGGCAGCGTTATTTTTCGTGAAATATCAAATAGACGTCAGATGCTTATAAGTCTCTGTTTGTGGGCACTATAAGTCTGGGAGCGGGTTAATTCAGCCCTGTTAGAGGTAGCTCAATCATGTCAACAATGTCCCAAGAATCTGAAGCTGTTCACGTTGCTCATAAGCTCAAGAAAATTAAATCACCCTACAATTCCAGTCAACCGAAAGAGGATCCCAGCGACGCATCAGATGGGAATCAAGAGTTGATGGAAAATGGTTCACACTATCAACAGAGACGGGGTACGACTGATTTGGTGCGCCTCTACCTCCAAGAGATTGGTCGTGTGCCGCTGTTGGGTCGTGATGAAGAAGTCTCTAAGGCTCAGAAGGTGCAGCGATATATGCACCATCTCGAAGCGCGGGAGCAGGCGACGGAAGAAGAGCACCCTGCCGTTCGTGAATACATGCGGCTAATTGAATCGCGAGATCGCCTCACGGCTAAACTCGGCCATCGTCCGTCTCTAGAGCGGTGGGCTAGAGAAGCGAACGTGCCCGTAGAAAGCCTTAAACCCAGCCTGAAGAAGGGCAAAGAGATATGGGCTGAGCAGACTGGCATCACGCTCGATGAACTCGATAAGATTCTCAAGGAGGGCATTCGCGCCAAGGAGCACATGATTCAGGCCAACTTGAGATTGGTGGTCTCGGTGGCGAAGAAGTACCAAAATCGGGGTCTAGAACTGCTGGACCTGATTCAAGAAGGCACCCTCGGTCTCGAACGAGCGGTGGAAAAATTTGACCCCACTAAGGGCTACCGGTTTAGTACCTACGCCTACTGGTGGATTCGTCAGGGTATTACCCGTGCGATCGCAACTCAAAGTCGTACTATCCGCCTGCCGGTCCACATCACCGAAAAGCTCAACAAAATCAAGAAAGCTCAGCGGAAGCTATCCCAAGAGCAAGGCCGAACGGCATCCATTGAAGATGTCGCCAAAGAGATGAAGAGCACCCCCGAAGAGGTGCGCGAACTCTTATTAAAGGTGCCTAGAGCCGTCTCGCTAGAGATTAAAGTCGGTAAAGATAAAGATACTGAACTGGGCGATCTGCTCGAAACCGACGAAATCTCTCCTGAAGAGCTGATCATGCGGGAATCACTGCAGCAGGAACTCAAGGACTTGCTGGCAGAACTGACCCATCGCGAGCAAGATGTGCTCAGAATGCGTTTCGGTCTTAATGATGGCCGCACCCATTCTCTAGCTGAGATTGGCAAAGTACTAGAGCTATCTCGCGAGCGAGTCCGACAGATTGAGTCGAAGGCACTGCAGAAGCTACGTCAGCCCAACCGACGTAACCGCATCCGCGATTTCTTAGGGGCATTCTCCTAAACGGCGATCCTCCGTGGCCTCACCATCGGCCATTCAAGCACTCATAGCCCTGCAGCTCAATTGCTGTCTGGGTTTTGAGGCTGAAGATGATCTGCAATATTTCTCAATAAGATAGTCTTCTTGCAAACGATAACCTGACAGTATAGGATTATCAACAAGGCTGCATTATTGAGAAGAAAAATGTATACGCCCAACGCTTTAAAGGCTGAGTTGAATGAGAGAGGCTGGCGCTTAACGCCTCAACGCGAGACGATTCTCACGGTGTTCCAGAATTTGCCTGAGGGCAAGCATCTCAGCGCTGAAGATTTACATGATCAGCTTCATGAGCAAGGTGAGCCGATCAGTCTATCGACGATTTATCGAACGGTGAAGCTCATGTCTCGCATGGGTATTCTGCGGGAGCTTGAGTTCGCGGAAGGTCATAAGCATTACGAAATCAATCAGCCTTACCCCCACCATCACCACCATCTGCTGTGTGTGAAGTGCAATAAGACGATTGAGTTTAAGAGTGACTCCATTTTGAAAATTGGGACTAAGACCGCTCAGAAGTCTGGGTTTCATCTACTCGATTGCCAGTTGTCGATCCATGCGATCTGTCCACAATGTCAGCGATCGATTTTGCCGACTTAGGGCGGAATGCAGTGGTGGACAGGGAGAGGAGCCTGCTTTTACAACCATACGGTCTTCTGCATTTGATCCCCCCTTACTCTCCCTTAAAAAGGGGGGAATAGAGTCAAAATTTCCCTTATTGAGGGGAATTTAGGGGAATCTGACATTGGGCATCTTCAAGCTAGCTTTGTGTATGCAGTTGCAGGAGATCGCACAAGAGACACAGCGTTCGCAACACTTTGAGGGCAAGCCGATGTCAGAGTATGATGACTCTAGTTCGTGCTCATGTGAGGAGTCTCAAAATGGCAACCTATAAAGTCACCCTGGTTGATGCATCTGAGGGGTTTAATCAAACAATTGAAGTGGCAGATGATGTCTATATCGTTGATGCCGCCGATGAACTGGGCGTGGATCTCCCTGTATCTTGCCGTGCAGGTTCCTGTTCCACCTGTACCGGGAAATTGACATCAGGCACCGTCAATCAAGAAGATCAGAACTTTCTGGATGACGATCAGATTAACGATGGTTTTGTTCTGACCTGTGTGGCGTACCCCACCTCTGACTGCACGATTCAAATCAACCAAGAAGATGCCTTGTAAGGAATCAAGCGGCCTATAAAGCTTGCTGAGTTCGCTAAAAAGTCATCCACCCCTCGGCAATGCTAGGGGTGGATGACTTTTTTCTATGTATTGGCGACGGGAAACTTATCTAAGAAACCAAGGCTTCAGCATCTACCTGTGCATCACCGTTGAAGTCAGATTTTGCTTGATCTAACCAGCTTTGCAGTGTTGCCCCTTCAATCACTTCTTTCTCTAACAGTTGAGTCGAAATGGATTTCAATAGGCTTTGATTGGCCTTGAGAATTGTGAGTGCCTTTTGGTGGGCCTCTTCGACGATGCTTTTAACTTCTTCATCAATGGCCTGGGATGTTTGCTCACTGACCATTCGGCGTGAGTTCATGCCCCCACCGAGAAAGTTATTTTGCTGACCTTTATCGTAAGCGAGGGGACCGAGGACTTTACTCATCCCGTAGCTGGTCACCATTTGCTCTGCTAAATCAGTGGCCCGTTGTAGATCGTTAGAGGCTCCGGTGGTGATGTTGCCGAACACAATCTCTTCCGCCGCACGTCCTCCTAAGAGCGTTGCAATTTGACCGCGCAGTTCATCTTCATTTAACAGGAACCTATCTTCGGTGGGTACCTGTAGCGTGTAGCCCAATGCCGCCATGCCCCGAGGGACAATGGAGATTTTTTCAACTTTGTCTGAGCTAGACATGGTGGCCCCCACAAGGGCATGGCCGACTTCGTGATAGGCCACGATTTCTTTTTCTTTGGGATTGAGTACCCTACTTTTTTTCTCTAGACCAGCCACGACGCGCTCAATGGCTTCGCCAAAGTCTTCGGCTTGCACTGTTTTGCTGTCACGGCGAGCGGCGAGGAGCGCGGCTTCGTTGACGAGGTTGGCGAGGTCGGCCCCGGCGAATCCTGGGGTGCGGGTTGCGATCGCATTCAAGTCAACACCATCTCCTAGCCTCACCTTCTGAGCATAGATATCTAGAATCGCGAGGCGTCCGCTGACATCAGGACGGTCTACCAACACTTGGCGGTCAAAGCGTCCGGGTCTCAGCAATGCTGGGTCTAGCGTTTCCGGTCGGTTCGTGGCGGCTAGCACAATCACAGTGCCGTCATTAGCGTTAAAACCATCCATTTCAGTGAGGAGTTGATTGAGGGTTTGCTCCCGCTCATCATTGCCGCCCATCATGCCATTGCCGCCACTGCGAGACTTACCGATCGCATCTAGCTCGTCAATAAAAATGATGCAGGGGGCTTTCTTCTTAGCTTGCTCAAACAAATCTCGGACCCGTGCGGCCCCTGTACCCACAAATAGCTCCACAAATTCAGAGCCAGAGATGCTAAAGAAGGCAACACCTGCTTCACCCGCGACTGCTTTGGCGAGCAATGTTTTACCCGTTCCTGGGGGACCGACGAGCAAAACGCCCTTGGGAATTTTGGCTCCAATATCGTTGAACCGTTTCGGTGACTGCAGGAACTCTACCACTTCTTCTAGTTCAACTTTAGACTCTTCTACCCCGGCAACATCATCAAAGGTGACCTTATTGTCATCCCCCTCGACATAGACCTTAGCCTTATTCTTGGTGACAGACAGCGCCCCCTGAGGTCCACCGGCCCCGCCTCGACGACTAAAAAACTGAAAAATTGCCACAAACAAAACCGGCGGAATAATCCAGCCGAGTAACGTCGTAAACCATCGATTTGCCGGTGGCGGTGTGGCGGCAAATTCAACGCCCTTTGACTCTAAAAGCTTGGGTAGCTCTAGATCAAAAATAGGGGTCGTTGCAAAGGTTTGCTCCGCTTGCTCAGAGCCTTCCTTCAGTTGGTATCGAATCTGATCTTGACCCACCGAAACGCGAGCGACATCGCCATCTCGGACCTGTTCTATAAAAAAGCTGTAGGGTACTCGGGCCATCTGCGGGCCAGAGGTGAAGGTAAAAACGAGATTAGCCACAATCAGGGCTGTGGGCACAAAGAGCAGCAGCCTAGCCCAAGGGCTGAAGCGCGGTCGCTGAGGTTGGTTTTTAACAGACATAGGAGTTACCG
>JBAUJD010000701.1:0-3487 GCA_049683515.1 Thermosynechococcaceae cyanobacterium
GCCAAAGAGCTGATTGTCTTTCAAAATAGGAGCGACTAAATTAGCGCGAATGTCGAATTGTTCGAGCTGCTGCCGATAGCATTCCCCCATATCAGCCGATTGTACATCCGCAATACTGTGAGTACGCCCCCTCTGATATTGCTGCACAAACCCTTCTGCGAAACAAGGGTCTTTAATCTCTGCCCACAATGCTTTGGGGAAGCCCGGAAGAACAGCTTCGGCGACGACGGTGCCGTACCAATTGGCATCAAACCCATAAATAATGACGCGATCTGCCTTGAGGGCTTTCCGCATCTCCGTCACGGTGGTGCTCACAATATCGTCCTCAATCAGCGATGACCGGATGCTCTGGGTCAGACTCTTGATCAGACGCATCTTCTGATCTTCAGCATCAAGACGGGCCGTAAGTTGGGCATGGTCGAGGGCAAACCCTATCTGTAGGGCAATCTGTTCCATAAAGTCTCGATCGCTTTGCTGCCATAGTCGAGGGCCAGCGCATTGGTGGGCGATCAGCAACCCTGAGAGCTGATGGTCTTTCAAAATGGGCGCGACCAGGTTGGCTCTAACGTTGAAGGCGGCGAGCTGCTGCAGATAACAGTCCCCCAGCCCTGCCGCCTCAACATCATCAATGGAATGAACACGACCGGCTTGATATTTTTCGATAAAACCTTCGGCAAAGCAGGGGTCATGAATTTCGGCCCATAATGCCTTAGGGAATCCGGGCAGCACGGACTCGGCCACCACCGTGCCGTACCAGTCTTGATCGAAGGTATAAACCACGACCCGGTCGGCTTTCAAGGTTCTGCGAACTTCGGTGACGGCAGTATTGAGGACGTCATCTCGGTCAAGGGACGTTCGAATGCTGCGGGAAACGGTCAAAACCTGGTGGGTATGCTCAGCCTGCTCATTGAGATCTTGCATCCGCCTGACGCTATCAAGGGCAACGCTGACTTGACTGGCAATCTGCGCCATCAGATCTACCTCAGCGGGCAGCCAGACCCTAGAATTGGAGCACTGGTGGGCAATCAGCAGTCCAAAGAGCTGTCCGTCCTTGAGGACAGGGGCAATTAGATTGGCCTTGACACCAAACTGCTCCAACAAGCCAATATGGCAATCGGAGAGATTAGCGGTATAAATATTATCGATGGCACGAACGCGACCTTCTTGATAGAGGGCGCTATAGCCGCTGTTGAAGCAGGGATCTTCCACCGTTGACCACAGCAGTTTGGCCCAGCCAAGAGCCACGTCTTCGGCCACAAAGATGCCTTCGCCATCTGCGTTGAACCGGAAGAGACTGACGCGATCTGTTTTAAGGATTTTGCGGGTTTCAGTGACGGTGGTGCCCAGCAAATCTTCTTCGGTACGGCAGTTTTGTAACTGCTGGGTAATGGTCTTAAAGATCTGCTGCTTTTGTGCTTCTTCTTGCTGGGTTGAGAGCAGGCTGGGAAGCTGCTGGTGGATAAAGCGGAGGTTGTCGTTGAGAACCTGCAGCTCATCTTGGGGACCGACGTCGGGTGAGTCCTCTCGCTGCAGGCGATTCACGAGTTTGCTTGATGAGAAAGAGGCCTGCAGGGCTGGACGCAGGGTGCGCCGGGTTAATAGGGTTGCGATCGCACCCGCCACTAGAGCCGTTAGTCCAGTTCCCAACGCTAGCGGAGGCAGCGTCTCCTTAAGCTGCTCTTGAATGTCTTCGAGCTGTGCCGTTTCAAGCTGCTGCTGCAGAGATTGATAGGTTCCGTAGGCACCCAGACCCACCAGCAGAGTGGGCAAGACGCTCACCCCCAACGCCCACAGCGTCACCTTCGTTCTAATACTCGAGTGAGGAACAGTGGCAGACTTCTGACCTTCTGGAGGCTGTGGCGGTTCAGTATTGGCTGGCACCCGTGACGTAGATGTCGTCGATGGGAAATTCGGAGGCGACGGAATCTTTTGCATGGACAAAGCCCTGAGTTGACGAAACTGCAGTTGAGGACGGAGAAGCTTAGGGGTGATGGAGTTGTGATTTTTTCTTCTCAACTCTCACTCTCCCAATAGTACCGACTTAAATTGTTTACGGGGAAAATAGAGACTCAAACCCAAAGATCCGAGTCTTGGACCTGATCTTCGAGTCTCTTTAGTAGCGTAATAAACCCAATTCGCCACCATCCGCAGACACCCCGCGCAAAGCCATTTCGATTTAGGGGGGCAGCGCAAACGGCTGGGAAGCTCCCTCGGGGTGCCTGTGGCCCAAAATTTAGGTCACTATAATTGAGCCATTGGTCTTGCCCCCGCCAGCCGATCTGTTGGCCAAACGCAGCCCAGACAGGATAGTTGAAAATCGCTTGCCCCCCCAGGCTTTGATACATCTGCTTCTGCACCGTGAAGCCAAAGCGTCCCTGACTGAGTTCTTGCCAGAGCTGATCGAGGGTGGTCAAATCAACCTGGGAGAACTGGTGGAGCGATCGCAGGTCTAAGCAGCCCTCGGCCTGTCGCTCGGTCGCCTGCAGCATCAGGTGCCAGGTTTCTTGATCAGCCTCTCTGTAGTTTTGCTCCATCAAGAGATCGTGCAATCGTTGATAGTCGAGGCCCACTGCACTGTGCAGCAGAATTCGGGGTGTGAGAGGTGTCGCGACAGGCGAGTTCAGTGCTTGAGGCTCTGCTTCGCTGACCACTGCCAATGCCTCTAACACTTCGGTGGCTGAGGCGTAGCGCTCCTTGACCTGAGGCTGCAAAAGTTTTACTAAGACTTGGCGAAGTCTAGGGCTAAGGTTGTCAGGAATCTGCCACTGTTGGCGCTGTTGATCGAAAAGGGGATCAGAACCATCATCTTGGGGTAGCTCTGAGGTTAGCAACCGCAAGCTAGCCACCCCTAGGCTATAGAGATCGCTGGCGGGGACAACCTGGCCCCGCAATTGTTCAGGAGGGGCATACCCCGGCGTACCGGTGATCGAACGAAAGCTCGTGTTCGTCTGCATCGAACCGCCAAAGTCAATCAGAACGAGCGTCTGGTCTGGCTGCCGGATAATATTGCTGAGCTTGATATCTCGATGAATGACCTGCTTTTGATGGACAAACTGCAAAATCGGTAAAAGCTGGCTGAGAATATCCTGCACTTGCGCTTCGTTGAGGGCTCCTTGCTGGGTCAAGCACTCAAAAAGACTCTGCCCTTCAATAAATTCTTGAACGAGATAGAAGCGATTTTCTTGCTCAAAAAAAGCCAGCAGTGACGGAATTTGTTGATGACTGCCCAGCTCCTTGAGGATGTGGGCCTCCTGTCGGAATAAGTTGATAGAGGTCTTTAGAATTTCTTGGTTTTGCTGGCGCGGCAAGAATTGCTTAATCACGCAGGGGGTTTGCAAGCGATGCTCGTCTACCGCAGCAAAGGTACAGGCAAACCCACCAGATCCAATGGATCGAATGGCTCGATAGCGATCACCCAGTAGCAACTTAGCGTCACAGCGCTGACAAAGATCTGTCTTATCGGGGTTAGAATGCAGGCAGTCAGGGT
>JBAUJD010000702.1:0-2285 GCA_049683515.1 Thermosynechococcaceae cyanobacterium
CCCACCAAGATGCAGGAAGAGCAAGCCAAAATTATTCAAGAATTTGGCAACCCCCTTGCCGGTTGTCTGCCGCTATTGCTGCAGATGCCGATTTTATTTGCCCTGTTTGCGACGCTGCGGGGGTCGCCCTTTGCCAATATTAAGTACTCTGTCAACGTTAAGGTTTTGCCCCAGGACAAGATTGAACAGGTAGAGGTTCAGCCTTTTTCAACCAAGCCTCAAAATATTTATGTCGATGAGGGCATTCACTACTCGGTGGCGGCTATGTCACCAGTGGGGAATCGTTTGGCGGTTGGTGATACCACTACAATCGAGCTGCAGACTTCTACGGGTAAGCCCTTTGGCGAGGTTTTGGGTGATTATCCCAATAGCGAGATCAAGCCGACCTGGAGCGTTATCAAGGGTGAAGATCGGATCTCTTTAGATGCTCAGGGACATTTAAAGGCATTGCAGCCCGGAGATGCGACAGTACAGGCAGAAGTGCCTGGGATTGCTGCTCAAAAAGGATTTTTATTTATTAAGGCTTTGGGCCGCGTGGGGGCACTTGAGGGTGACTTGATGACGGAGACTGCCGATGGCGGTACCCGCTTCAACAGCAGCGCCATTCACTGGGACATTTTGCTGATGGTGATTGGCTTTGGTGTTTCTCTGTACGTTAACCAGCTTTTTTCGGGTCAGACCTCGTCAGGCGGTGGTCAGCAGGCGCAGCAGCAGCAGGCGATGCAGAAGTATATGCCGGTAATGTTTTCAGGAATGTTCCTATTCTTTCCGCTACCGGCGGGTGTGCTGCTCTATATGCTGATTGCAAACGTCTTTCAGACGGTGCAGAGCTTCTTCTTGGCGCGGGAACCGCTGCCTGAGAATCTTCAGAAAATTGTGGATGAAGAGCAAAAGCGAATGGCGAAGGAAGCGCCGATGAAGTCTGCTAACGATGATGGCCGCAAGCCTCTTCCCTTTGAGCCTGAGTACTCTAAGAACAACGAATCATGAGCGACAATGCGGGGCAGCAATGGCTCCATGACTTATTAGGCCGCTTTGGCCTAGAGGCTAGCGTGAGTACCGATACACCAGTATTGAGTAGTCCCCAGTTGGCTGAATCTAGTGGTGCGTGGCTCACGATTGATGCCGAAGCGCTATCTTCTGAGCAGGTTGAGATTTTCACCGACAAAGGGCTGGCATCGCTGGATGCGATTCAATATCTTCTCAATTCAACGCTGAATATGGGAAAGCCGGAAGAGGATAGGCAGGCTTATACCGTTGAAATGGGTTCTGCTAGGGCGCAGCGGTACGAAGAGCTGTCGTCTCTGGCGGCTGAGGCTGCCCTGCAGGTTCGAGAGCATCAAGACGAGCATGAGATGTCGGCTCTGTCTGGCGCGGAGAGACGGTTGATTCACACAATTTTGGGAGATGAAGCGGATCTCAAGACCTTTAGCCGTGGTGAAGGCTCAGATCGACGATTGATCATTTGTCCGGCGGATGTAAGCGAAGACTGATCCCTATTGTCTGGATGTTGAGGTACACGGGAGTCTGCTGATGGACAGGATTTACATTCCCCAGTTAGAGACGGCAAGCCAGCAGACAGAGCTGTTGCAGGTTAACGAATGTCTAACGGGCCTAGAGTCCCTTACCCCTGTCAAAGGGAAGCTTCAGGTGGTTCATCACGGCACCTATCTGCAGGTAGATGCTCAGGTGGAGACGATTGTGACATTGGGGTGCGATCGCTGTTTGCAGCAGTACAACCATCGGCTAGTTGCAGATGCTTCTGAAGTTCTGTGGTTTGAAGATGAGGGACCAGAGCTAGGGGTTGATATTACCCTAGACGGTCCCGTTGAAACCCTCTCATCCCAAGGCTACTTTGAGCCTAACGACTGGCTTTATCAGCAGCTTTGTCTAGAATGGCCCCAGCGCCAAATTTGCGGCCCAGCCTGTACCGGCATGGATCCAAGCTTGATGACCATCGGGAGTGACAAGGGCGATCTCCGTTGGTCGGCGTTGGCGGCCCTCAAGCAAACACTTTCTCAGGATTAACTGGGTAGAGAAAATAGAAAAGTTCCTATTGCGCTATTTTGTTTTGATGCTCTATGATTAGAGACTGCGGTTAACCCAAGAATAATATGCCTAAGCTCAAAACACGCCGATCCGCCGCAAAGCGCTTTAAACGCAGTGGAAGTGGTAAATTCATGCGTCGTAAAGCCTTTAAAAATCATCTCCTAGAGCATAAAAAGCAGGGTCGCAAAAACGATCTATCACAGAAAACTGTAGTTAAAGACTGCGATGCAGACAAC
>JBAUJD010000703.1:0-2974 GCA_049683515.1 Thermosynechococcaceae cyanobacterium
ATCCATGACAGGTGACGACAATCTTAGCGTTCGTAAAAAAAGACAAGAGTCTGGGTATCCAGGTAAATAGAGAGGGTCCGAGGGCATGGAAATGTACAATATCATACGATCTACAAGCTGCAATTGCACCCAGGGCCGAACAGAAAAAGGCATCTATTCCTCTCAATCTAAGACTCGGCAAAGCAATCACTTTGACACCCTCCCACTCATAACTATCGAACCAAGCGCTATTGATATAGGAAGATCGGGCAAATAAATCGACGGAATGGCCTTGGGAAACAATGCGGGAATACACTTCGGCTCCATTATGCTCAATCCCACCCTGTTTAGCAGGTAGCCCTTTAGGGCCAATGACAGCAATCTTCAAGTGATTGACCTCACTAAGTGATATGTACCTGGGAGTTATCAAGCGGCTTCAGATTGGCGTCGGGAACCGCTTGGCTCAATTTCGACTGAGATTCAGTATCAGTCTGGAGGAGGTCTAACTTGGGAGGGGCAACTTAGAGTAACAAAAAAGATTTTTGTGGGTATCATGAGTCGTAGACTCCTATGTGATATGTACCTGGGAGTTATGGGCGGTCTCAGATTGGCGTCGGGGGCCGCTCGTATTAATGGTTACATCTTGATTTTTGGGCGAAGAGATTTTTTTGAACTTCTATCTTGTTCCTTTTCCCATCGCTGCCACATCTGTTGAAAGACATCGGTAATTACGGTTTTGGCCCAATAGGGTTGAGCGGCCTGAGTACAGGCTGCTGCTGGAAAATTCTCTGGATGCATTAAAACCTTGTGCAGTGCTTCTGAGATCGCAGAAGGGGTCGATTCATTACAAAGAACGCCATTGTTGCGAGTGATGATATTTGGCATTTCACCACATCTGGTCGTTACAACCGGGGTTCCGCAAGCGAGAGCTTCGAGCGCAACAATCGGTACCGCTTCAAAAGCACTGGTGATAACAAAAGCATCACAGAGACGATATAAATCTGCCAATTCATTGAAATTCAACGAGCCAAGAAGCGTCACCTGCTTAGACAATCCCGTCCGATCAATCTCTAATTGAGATGCCGTTAATAGCTCACCGTCCCCAACAATTAAAAGATGAGGCTTTCGTTGACTCATCCGAGAATTCAGAGCTGCCAAAGCACGGATTGCTAAAATAGGATTTTTTTGGGGATGCAGCCGTCCTGCAAATAACAACAAAGGCGTGCCTGGAGACAACCCTATCGACTGGGAATACTCATTTTTATTTTTATTGCGTTCACCAGACGATAATGGATAAAAAATTTGAGTGTCAACGGAATTTTTGACGTAGCTAGTATGGCTAGCGAGGTGTGGATATCGCTTTCGGTAAAATTCCACTGAATCAGTATGAGGAGAGAGAACTTGGTCAAACTGGCCCATTAGAAAGCGCTCTAGCATAAAATAAAGTAACGGGAACTGGCCCCATAGAATAGCATTTTCAGTTCCTTCACAAATTTGCTTTTGGATATCATTATGGACAAAAAATGTTTTCTCCCCAGACCAACCCATTGTTGCTAGAGCCGGTTCTAACCGATGAAAATGCATAAAATCTGAAGCAAGGGAGCGACCCAGCAGAGCCAATGTATACCTAAGGGTGGTAGGAATGATCCCTCTGACATTATCGTTTTCTACTCTTAGCAACGGTAGAAATTCTAATTCTCTCCCGGCTAATTCAGCCGTTGTCCATTGACCTATCGACTCGTTGGAATCAACCGAAGTCCCAACGAGTCTCAGCTTGAATTCATCTGGCGCATATTTAATAAAATTGAGAATAACAGTTTGGATTCCTCCCACGCTAGATTGCCAGGGATTAAACTGATAAAAAATTGTCAACACAGGTTGGTTTAGATAATTCATTCTTATCAAATCTGTATTGAGTTTACAGACACAGCGTCTCTTCGTTAGTGTCTCGATATTATTTGCCATCCGGAGAAGCCAACTTTAAGAAGCTCACTGCACCAAGCTTTTGAACTAGAGTAGAATTCCATGATGAATAACGAAAGACAATAACATCTACCCCCTCAGGCTCTGTGAGACATCCACCCCGATAGACTCACATCTAATCTAAATGATCCAAAAACCCCTTAACATCATCAAGCTTATTAATTTCAGCATAGATCATCTATGGGGATTAATAGCAGATGAAACCAGTTGATCAATATAGATTTTCCTGAACACCCGCCCCCGTTTCCACTTAGTTTATTTCGAGGCAGCTTTGCCAAAAGACAAACTAAGTGACCATGAAAATCTTTAACTCAAAGATAGCATATCATTATTCTACAAACGAAGCGTTTTCAGAAGAGTAGCCTAGGCTACAATAATATACCATGCAATGGATCGCAGCTTGTAGGGGACATATTTAATTGAGAAGCCCTTGCTGGGCAGGACTTTCAAGGTTTTCTGCTATCTTTCATAAGGATAAAAGCTGCAGCGTTAGTATCTTTATTTATTCGCCATAACGCCTGATTGCTGTAAAGCTTTGAACGCAGAGATTTTAAAGCATCTATATCATGACAATAACTGACATGACAATAACTGACATAGCAGTAACTGGCATGACAATAACTGACTGAAAAGCGCAAATCATTCGCATGGAGTCTTAGGCTTGTTATCCGCCCAAAATCATTTCATGGTAAAAAGGTGGTGAGTCATTGCTGAGCCTGTCAGCAACTCAACTCTATTCTGACCGATGAGTATCAGGGCAGCGATCGCAAGTTTTGCCCTTCAAAATCAAGAACCGATAACTAAAAAGTTGTTGTAATGATGCCCATCAATCGGCGGGATCAAACCCAGCCGGGAATTGAGTGGTCTGGTCGTAGTCAGCCTCAGCTAATTTGACGCCTACTAAAGTCGCATCACGGAAATCAGCTCCAAACAGACTTGTTCCCCGTAGATCTGTCTCTGTCAGATTTGCCGCACTTAAGTTGGCATAGCTCAAATCTGCTCCCCTTAGATT
>JBAUJD010000704.1:0-3641 GCA_049683515.1 Thermosynechococcaceae cyanobacterium
CCGTAGAACAGCAAGTCGAGTGGCACTTGTTCCTGTCTCCCAGCTCTCCTGAAGGGCTTCTATCTGGGCTTCTGAATCTATAGCGGCAATCTCTTCACCGACGTAGCGCCAGTTTGGGTTATGTGCCAATAGCCAACGCCTCCACCTGCCGATCACATTTTGAATGGCATCTCGAAGGTGAGATTGTTAGCGAACGAGAACTTATTCCGTTGTCCAAGTGATCGGCATATTTAAAGTGGCCGCAAGCATTCGGGTCCGTCAAAGGCGGCATTATTGATCTGAGTACTGACCGGGAACACCTCAAGATTTGGCTGTGGCATGGCATTGAGCAGATCGTGAACCTGTTGATTTTGCTGCGCCCAAGGATCAAGCCATTGTTCATAGAAGTCAGGGCTAATAATAACCGGCATCCGATGATGGATGGGCTGCATATCTTCGTTAGCGGCAGTAGTGAGAATAGTACAGGTCTCGATCTCTTGCCAAGACTCCCACAGTCCAGCAAAGGCAAACAGAGAATGGTGCTGTTGCTGAATATAAAAGGGCTGCTTCTGATTATCAATGCGCTTCCATTCGTAGAAGCCATCGGCAGGAATCAAACAGCGCCGATGGCGAAAGGCCGTGCGGAAGGAGGGTTTCTCGTGGGCGGTTTCTAAGCGAGCATTAATCATGCGATTATTCGCGTTCGGATCTTTAGTCCAAGAGGGGATTAAGCCCCAGCTCATCAGTCGAAACTGCTGTCCTGACTGATTGACAATGACGCCTAACGGCTGAGTGGGGGCAATGTTATAGCGAGGTGGCGCAACTCGGTCTACGGCGACGCCAAAAGTGGATGCAATCGCCTCTGGCTTCGTTAAAGTAAATCGACCACACATTATTTTATCTATCCATGCACATGCAACATTGCTGCTGCTTTGACTGCTTGAGCCTACAAAATTAGCAGCAATAGTACCTAGCGATTACTGAGTGCCGGAGCGCTATTCTGTACTAGGTTCAAAGCATTCATTTGAGCCTGAGCAAATAATCCAAGACTGGCGCAGACCAATAAATAAAAGCCAATCGCTAAGCTGGTCCTAGAGCGAAGGCGCGATGCAATGAGGTTCATGATGGGGTGAGTTGTGATTAAGAATCGTCCACTGGGGCCATAATTTGACGCTATCCTCACACAGTTACGTCAAGTATAGACAGGCTTTGGTCAATTCTTATAATTTCATGATCGGTTTGTGAATAAGCATAAAGTTTCTTTGATATATCCCCTCTCCAGCCAGGAGATTACGGCAACGCGTTTAAAAGTTCAAGGACTCTGTCGGCGGTAATCGGCGCGAGCAACACCCCATTTCGATAGTGTCCGGTGGCAAGGACAACGTTGCGGTAGTCGGTCAGTGGCTCAATGACTGGGGCCGGTCGGCCTTGGGGGCGGGGGCGCAGGCCAGACCATTGTTTGACAATCTGGGCAGTGGCTAAGGTGGGGTCTAGTGCGATCGCATCGGCTAAAACCTGTTTCAGCAAAGCCAGATTAAGTTCAGGGCTGTCTATGGAGTCCTCCGACGGAAACTCCACCGTTGCGCCCACCCATAGTTCCTGGTGATCTAAAGGGACCAAATGCACATCCCCACCATTGACAACCGGGTAAGGATTGGGAAATGCCTCAGATCGCCGGAGCCGCAGCGCCTGACCTAAAACAGGCTGTAGCGTGAGCGGTGTCTGGAATGATTGCGTGAGCGGTCCTGATCCGAGACCAGACGTTAAAACTACTTTGTCTACTGGTACCGCATCCGAGGCTGTCAGCACATGGGTCACCTGTTGAGGGCCGTAGCGAAAGGTCTGCACCGGAGTCTCCCAGATAAACTCAACGCCTTGAAGCTGAGCGGCCTTGATGAAAGCCTGGGCACAAATAACTGGATCCACTTGCCGATCTTGGGGGGAGTAGATGGCTCCCACCGCTGGATTCCTTCGCAGTTGAGCCTCTGCCAAATCTGGATATTGCTCAAGAAGCTGAGGGCGATCTAGAATCTCTAACGTAAAGCCCTGTCGCTCTCGCATCGCTTGGGTTTTCTGCCAATAGATTAGGTCTTGCTGAGCAAAGCAAAGCTGCAGAATACCCTGTCGATTATAGGGAATGGCAATGCCGGTTTTTGCTTCCAGTTGGGGCACAAGATCTTCATAACGCTGCAGACTCTCTAAGCACAGCCGCACATGCTTGCCCTTAAGGCGAGTCCGCACAACCGCCATTAATACGCCTAACGCGGCCCCCGTCGCCTCCCATTGATCGGGAGAACGCTGGTCCCAAACGGTGATTTCCCAGTCAGTGTGTTGACTGAGGGTATAGGCAACCGCTGCACCGACGATACCGCATCCAATAATGGCAATCTTCAAACTTGGCCCCTGTCTTAGACGTTAAGGTTTTCTGAATAATCTCTGTGCTTGAGCGGTAAAATCTTTGTGCTATGATGTAAGCTGCTTTGATAAGATATCTGTGCGCTAGGCCGCCGATGTCTCAGACCAAAGCTAACCACCAAGATTACTGAAATCTGAATATGACAAATGATACAATTTTCCGTCCGGTGGTGCATCCGATGGGTAAGCTGCAGCGTCAGTTGCAGTCTCTAGTAGACTCTGGCAAGCTGCAGTCTAGCGATGCACTCTGGAAAGTAGCGTTTTTAGTTCGAGATAATTGGCCCCACTGGAAAAGCGAACTCCTTGAGTTCGAGTTTTCGATGCAAGATCCGATTCAAGCACTCCTTGACGTAGAAGCCTGGGACGAAGATTAGCTAACGGCTTTTCTCCATGAAAAAACGAGTCACTTTGACCTTCCCGAGACGGGCTGTTCAGATGCCCGTTACCTATCGGCTGGCGAAGGACTTCAATATTGCTGCGAATATTATTCGCGCTCAGGTGGCTCCCAATCAGGTGGGCAAGGTGGTGCTTGAACTTGCGGGCGACATCGATCAGCTTGATGCAGCCATCGATTGGATGCAGAGTCAGCAGATTGATGTCTCTTTAGCCAACCGCGAGATTCTGATTGACGAAGAGTGCTGCGTTGATTGCGGCCTCTGTACGGGCATCTGTCCAACGGAGGCGCTGACGTTAGACCCTGAGACGTTTCGGCTGAACTTTAGGCGATCGCGCTGCATTGTCTGTGAGCAATGTGTGCCGACCTGTCCGGTGCAGGCGATTTCAACAACTTTTTAGATGGAACTGTGGGGCTAGATTCTGCTATGGAGCGATGGGGCGATGTATAACCATACCGTTCGTCTGCGCGACACGGATGCGGCTGGGGTCTCTTACTTTACGTCTATTCTTGAGATCTGCCACGACGCCTACGAAGATGCGTTGGCGACGGCAGGTATCGATATTCGCTCTTTCTTTAGCAATCCTGAAACGGCGATTCCGATTGTTCACGCTAGCGTCGATTTCTTGAAGCCCACCTTTTGCGGCGATCAGCAGATCATTCGTCTCGCGGTGCAGTCTCAGTCTGAGACAGAATTTGAGATTCATTACGATATTCTCTCGACCCATAAGTTAGAGCAGTTGATTGGCAAGGCTACTACTCGCCATGTGTGTATTAACCCGATTAGTCGCGATCGCAAGCCTCTACCGGCAGAAATCACCACTTGGCTGCAGCACTTGAGAGTGATCTAACC
>JBAUJD010000705.1:0-1858 GCA_049683515.1 Thermosynechococcaceae cyanobacterium
GCTTGATCGAGAATCATCCAACTCTCTAATCCAAACCATTCGAGGCGTTGGCTATTGCATGATTGAGAAAGCGGAATAGTCATCACTTCATTCCGGTCCTTTCATCCAGGTCAACCATGAAAAAACGAAAGCCATGGAAAAGCTTGCGACTACGTTTGATCGCCTGGTATAGCCTCTTGGCCGGACTTTCCATGATCGTCTCCGATGGCTTTATGTACTTTGAGTTTCGGCGAACATTGCTCAAGCAGGTCGATAACACCCTAGAAATTCTGACCATTCAGGCCAAAAAAAATATTGATGATGAAGTGAACACCCTCAAGTTTGACCCACGGGAGAGTGCCCCAATTCTTGCCTCTTTACTGACAGATGCTGGCGTTTCTGTCAGCTTGCTCGATCAACATGGCATTGTCACCGAGCAGTTCGGTCAATTATCAGCGCTGCCTGCTCCCAGTAGCTTGTACGCTGGATTTCAAACGATTCATGTCAAGGGTGGGCGATGGCGGATCTATACCCAGAAAATTGAGCCTCGCGACGGTCGCCCCTATGGATGGCTGAGGCTAGGTCATTCTTTGCAATATATGGATGCAACCTCTAGAGAGGTGCTCAAGCAGCAGTTATTTGAAATTCCGCTCATTTTGATCATGGTGGGGTTGGGGGGATTGTTTTTGTCTAATCGTGCTCTCAGGCCCATTGATCAAGTGACGCGGATGGCCGAGCGGGTCAGAGTCAGCGGTGATTTAACGCAACGGATTGACTATGAGGGTGCTGCCGATGAGCTAGAACGGCTGGCGACGATGTTTAACGAAATGCTAGGGTCACTGCAAAAAACCTTTGATCGAGAAAAACGGTTTACGGCTGATACCTCCCATGAGCTGCGCACACCGCTGACGGTGATGAAGGGACGGCTGCATGTAACCCTAAGTCAACCCCGTACGGCAGAAAACTACAAAGAAACGTTGGAGGTCATTACTCAGGAAGTGGATCGATTGATTCGGCTCAGTGGGGATTTGCTGATCCTCTCACAGCTTGAACAACAGCATCTGAAGCTGTCTTTAGAGCCTGTTGATCTCAGTGACTTATTGGCAGCGATCGCTGACCAAATTCAGCCGCTGGCCGAACTTCATCACCTTGGTTTTTCTATAGACATCGCTCCCCAACTCCACATTTTGGCGAGTCCTGACCATCTCATTCGCCTCTTTCTCAATTTGCTAGACAATGCGGTTAAGCACACCCCAAAGCAGGGGCAAATCAGCCTCAGCACTCAGCTTCAAAACCAAACGATTCAGGTCATGGTCAACAATACGGGGCTGGGGATTCCTGATCAGCATTTGTCACATCTGTTTGAGCGATTTTATCAAGTGGAGCAATCTCGTTCCGGTAGCCTGCGCGGCATAGGGTTAGGTCTGGCGATCGCCCAAGAGATAGCCCATCATCACCGGGGAACGATCACCGTTAAAAGCCAACGGGGGAAAGGAACGACCTTTACTGTGATGCTTCCCAGAGCGTCGGTCTACATCTAGATTCCCATCACCCAATATTCAGTCAAATATTCATGGGTAAGAGCTTTCTTACCGTTTTCCTACCGTTTTCTTACGGTTGAAGTCATAGTATTCAATTATTCCAAACGGAACACAAACAACACCATCATAAACTAAGGAAAAAATAGATGATTAATACAAATAACGGTTCAGCTTTGTTCACGAATTGCGAAGGCTTTTTGACCTTTAGGGACGACAAGGCACCTGTACCCTATTGTTGCTGGTAGCCCTAGCGCTCAAGGTACAAAAGAAAATAGGGTAGTCAAGACGACTACCCCACCAAAAAAATGTTGCCTGAATTTTACCAGAAAGTACTGAGA
>JBAUJD010000706.1:0-3942 GCA_049683515.1 Thermosynechococcaceae cyanobacterium
CAAGACAGGTTGAGGGTTAGATATAACCCATCCTCATTTGACCTGTTTTAGCCAAACTCTCAAATCCTCAGCCCGCTCAAAATCAAGCAACGCTCATCGCTTGCACAGATGTAACCAACGCCTCTCCTCTACCCTATTCGCTACTGTATACCGATCTTCTGATTAGCCACAATGACATTAGAGACCGCATACTGTACTCACTGAGATTAGAAAAAGCGACCTCCAATGTTTTGGTCGAAAGCATCTCAGGCAGTAGTGCAACTACCGAATAATATTTTGCGGCTGTTGCCTTTCTTGCAAGACAGGCTTTAGAACATGGCGTGTTCGCTTCCGATTGAGATCATCATGCAGCATCAGATAAAAGCAGGGAATAATAAACAGCGTTAGCAGCGTTGCAAAGGACAGACCCGCAAACACGACTACTCCCAGAGGCTGCAAAAATTCTGATCCTTGCCCCAACCCCAATGCCAACGGGAACATGCCCAACACTGTTGTAATCGTGGTCATCATAATCGGCTTCAATCGTTGAGCCGCCGCCTGCACGATCGCATCCCGTCGATCCAATTTCTCAGCATGGAGCTGATTGGCAAGCTCCACCATAATGATGGCGTTGTTGACCACAATGCCCACCAGCAATACCACCCCCACAATCACTGTGGCTCCAATAGCGGTTTGGGTCACATACAGCCCCAGAATGCCCCCTGCCAGCGCGAGGGGCACCGTGAACAAAATCACTAGCGGATCAATGAGGGAGTTGTACTGCACCGCCATCACCACAAAAACAAGAAACACCGCCAAACCGCCCAGTAACTGCAATGCGCTCTGGAGGTCTTGATTACTTTGGGCCGCAGAGCTAGGAAGCAGAGAAACGCCGGGGGGTAAATCAATATCTGCTAAGACCGCACTGACTTCCGTGAGGGCAGCACTGAGCCGAGCGCCTTCATTCAAGTTGCCCGCAATGGGGTAAATCGAACGCTGATTGATGCGCTGAATATTGGCAGGGGCTTCTCCTGACTTAACTTCGGCAATATCAGCTAGACGAATCTGCTGCGCCCCAGACGTGAACAGCGGTAGCTGAGCTAACTGCTCTTCGGTTTGAATCGCATTGGGGTCGAACTGCACTCTAATATCGATCAGGCGATTGGCACGCTGTAATTGGGTGGGAACAAGACCCTCTACCGCCGTTTGAATCGTGTCGCCGATCTGCTCGGCAGAGAGGCCTAGGGCGGCAACCCGCTCCCAGTCAGGATAAATCTGGAGTTCGGGCTGTTCTGGATCGTTGTCGGGACGAAATCGAGCGCTAGTCACCTGATCACCCAGAGCTTGGAGGACGCTACGACCGGCCTGATTGAGCTGTTGGGTATTTTCACCCTGCAAAAGGACATCGACATCGGCTCCGCGCAGGGGAGAGTTATTGGTGATTAAACCGCGCACCTGACCGGGATTAACGCGAATGCGGGTATCGACGAGGTTGAGGGCTTCTACCGCTTGGCTGATCCGTTCAGCGTAGGCTTCGACGTCGACGCCAGATTTCAGGGTGATCGTACTGGTGGCCCGGAGCGGATTTTCGGAGACGCTGGTGCCAAATAGAGCACCGCCTGCGGTGGTGAAGGCATATTCCGTTTCGGGCTGCTCAGCCAAAATGTCATCAATGAGGCCCATCACCTTTTGATTTTGGGCCAGTGTTGTCCCAGGGGGAAACTGGGCAATTAACGACGCCTGCCCCGTATTAATGGGGGGTAAAATTTCTTGGGGAATTTGGTCGAGCATCAGCAGGCTACTACCGCCAAGAACTAGGATTGCGATCGCAACCACTCCCCACCGCCACTTCAGCACCCGCGCCAAACTGCGCCGATAGCGTTCGGTTGCTCGCTCAAACTGATCTCGGAAGCCCACCAGCAAGAAAGTTTGACCGACCCGACTGGACCAGCGCACCGTCAACAGACGTGAGGCCAGCATGGGCACCACCGTTAGCGCAATCAAAATCGAGGCTGCCACTGCAAAGCTGATCGTCAGCAACAGCTCATTAAAGAGCAAAGAAATAAATCCGCCAATCAGCAAAAACGGAAGCACTGCCACGAGGTTAGTGCTGGTAGAGGCCACCAACGCCGACTCGACCTGACGGCTGCTCTGCTCGGCCTGCCGCAGTACTGCCTGAGGGCTGGATCCACTCCCCGGTGCATCGGTTCCATCCACGATGGCCTCTAGCATGACAATGGAGTTATCCACCACAATGCCTACGCCCAAGGCCAACCCGCCCAAGCTAAAAACGTTGAGAGAGAGGCCAAACAGTCGCATTAAGATAATGGCTCCCAGCGTTGCCAGGGGAATCGCCAGCACAATGATCAGCGTTTGGCGCAGAGAGCCGAGGAACAGCATCACCGCCACTGTGGCGAGGGCCATGCCGCTGAGACCTGCGATCGCAACATTCCGAATCGAGTTGCGAATGAACACCGACTCATCTAGGGTCGGAATGATCACCATCTCTGCTGGAATGACGGCCTGCCGACGCAGGTAATCCAGTTGCGCCTTCACGTCATCGACCACCTGAACGGTATTCGCGTCCGGTTGTTTCTGGAGGCTGACCTTCACGGCAGGCGTTTGATTGAGCGTCACAAACACGCGCTGCTCTGCCTCACCATCCACCACGTCAGCAACATCCCGTAGATAGATTTTCTGTCCGGCCTGGGCAGCGGCTTGGGTGGTCGAAACGGAGCCAGAATCAGAGTCACTGCCTGAGGGTATCGCAATGGGTAAAATCAAATTTTCGATCTCAGCCGTTGACTGGAACTGCCCCACCGTGCGCGTCAAGGGTTCCGCCAAGGTACCCGACAAACGACCGCCAGAGATATCTTGGTTACGCGCTCGAAAGGCATCCAAGACGGAGGTGAGTCCGACGCCAGTGGCCTGCAAACGGTTCAAATCAAGATTGACTAAAATTTCTTCAGGCGACGCCCCCGACACCTCCACAGAAGAGACCCCCGGCACCACGCCCAGTTCTCGGGCTAGGGTTTCTTCAGCAAAGACTCGCAACTGAGAATCGCTCAGTCCCGGCGAAGTGAAGGCCATCTCATAGACCGGCAGTTGAGACGGGTCAAACTTAAACAGTCGCGGCGGCTCCAGGGTGTCGGGAAGCCGATCTCTTGCACGGTTTAGAGTGGCAGTAGCATCGTTGAGCGCCTGATCAATATTGCCACCGGGCTTAAAGTACAAATCGAGGCGAACACGGCCCTCTTGAGTTTCTGAGTAGACCTGAATCACGCCTTCCGTGGCCGCTAGAGCTTCTTCGAGGGGCTGCGTAATTTCGTCAATAGCGACCTCCGGCGAAATACCGGGGGTATCGATTCTGACGCCAATGCGGGGGTAGGTAATGGAAGGCAGCAAATCGACCTGCAAATTGGTCAGGAAAAATATGCCCAAAACGATCACGGCCACGGTGAGCATCAGCGTGCCAATGTGCCGCCGAATCGAGAGGGTACTGAGGCTAAAAGGTGCCATCATTCTTGCTCCGGTCGTGACTCTGAAATCGCGCTGGGACTAACGGCAGCCCCCTCTTTGAGGGGGCCATTACTACGCGCTATGAAGGCTTCCCCTGGCCTTAGCCCCTGAATGATTTCAACTTGACCGTTGCGGCGTTCCCCTAGAATCACCTTACGTTCTAGAACCTGGGGTTTAGGGCTGTCTGCATCCAGGACAAAGAGGGTACCCTGACGGCTGTTTTGAGAATTTCCAGAGGCTGGGGGGCGTGAATTAGGGCGCTCTGCCGTTGCCCGTGACTCTCCACCGGATTGCTGAGGGCGGCGGGGGCGTTGCCCCGGATCCGGCGTTGATTTTTGTGAATCTCCTGGACCTTTTTCAGACTTTGCGGGTCTGCCTGACGGCGGTTTGCCGTTGCCTGGGGGGCCGCGCCGACCTTGATTGGTTTCTAGAGCGGTCTCAGGG
>JBAUJD010000707.1:0-3780 GCA_049683515.1 Thermosynechococcaceae cyanobacterium
CGTAACGCGGCAAAATTGAGTTTGCCGCCCCCCACGGCTAGGGCTGTATAGCCACCAAAGGAATGCCCCATCACTCCCACTTGATTGAGGTTGAGCCGTCCCTTGAGCTGGGGATCTGTCGTAGAACGCTGGGTAAGGTCATCCAGTAGATAGCTAACATCTAAGGGCCGATCGATAAATTCTAACGCCTGCGAGGGTTGATCAATTTCACCCGCTAACCAGGCTTGGGTTTGCTTCGCTGAACTCCCCGGATGTTCGGGCACCGCTACCACAAAGCCATAGGACGCCAGATGTTTGGCAAAGGACGCATAGGCCGACCGATCCGCGCTAAAACCATGGGAAATCACAATGATGGGGGCTGGTTCAGATCGCCTAGGCATGTAGAGATCCGCCGGGAACTGACGAACTTTACCCGTGAGCTGAAGGCGTTTAGGCGTGTTGTCTTGGAGTTGTATCGTCAGGGTATCCGACTTAAAGGGACCGGACTTCTGCAGACTCTCTAGCACAGCAGAGTCTGCAGCACTCGTGGGCGGGGTTGCAATGGCTTGCTTCTGGATGAGAGCGACGGCTGCTTGAGTTTGCTGAACCAGTTGCTCCACCGATTGAAACAGTGCCACTCCTTCGGTGACATCCACTTGAATGCCGACATCGGGGAAATGACGCATCAGGCTAATCAGCGTTAGCCCCTCTGGATCAGAGGCGGCAGCAACGAGAGCCGTATTTAAAGCGTCGGGACTCGCCCCCTGCGATTTTGACTGGATGATGGTGCTGGCGCGGGCCAATAGTGCTTCACCCACAGGGGTTGATAGCAAGCTAGAAAGTCTTCGAGGCGGTAGATTGAGCTTTGTCGTGAGGGCCGCTCTCAACTGCTGAAGCTGCTCAGGTTGTAAATACTCGGCATAGGTCTGCAGGGTCTCGCTGAGCTGTCCATTCTTGGCGTAGGTCTCAAGCTCGGTGACGGGGATTGAAAGTTCGAGAAAGGAGTACTGAACATACACTTGCTCAGCGGCTGAGACCGAGGATGCTGCTGCGGAGACAACAATGGCTCCAACGCTGCCGATCCATTGACAATATTGCTTGATATCTGCGTATTTCACGGGTGCTTTTACCTGGAAGGGCAACCCGCAGGGCTAGCGAGCATCACTATTATTATTCTATGCGCTCAAACCTCAGACCGGTAGAGCTAATTCGTTGTTTCTGGTTTAGAGACGCTCTGATTTGATGGTAGATTGGGGCTAAGGGTGTGGGTGAAAGAAACCTTGTTGAGCCGGCCCTAGAGGTTGTGTATGTCTCAGGATCAACCCACGCCAGAGGAATTAACGCCCCCGACCTCAGAGCGTCCGAGGCGGCGACCCCGACCTTCCTCAGCCCCCCCGTCCCAAATGGCTGAGCCAGTGTCAGAGGCATCGACGGCATCGCCCGAAACGGCAGCATCGCGGATTAGCCGCCGCCGTGAGAGACTGGCCGCCAATGCGGAGCAACCCCTCTCAGAAAAGCCACCCGTCACTCGTCAGAGCACTGAGGAGAAGCCTTCTGCGGTGGAGCGGGGATCTCAAACGAAGCCTCCCGTAGAAGGTCAGGGGGCGACTTCAAAACCTGCGGCCTCCAAGCCTTCATCTAATAAGGTGCTGCAAACTGCCACTAAAGTGGTGCAGTCAGTCTTCAATGTGGTCAAGAAGCCGATTGTGGGTTCAAAACTATACACCAATAATAAAGCCAGATTTGATGCAGGCTGGAAGCAAGTGCAGCCGCTGGTTAAGCTGCTTGGAGTGCTCTGGAACAAACTTCTTAAGCCGCTATGGAATAAGGTGATTCAGCCGCTGTGGTCTAAGATTTTAGGTCTGCTCCGCCCTCGATTGCCGAATCCCCTTAAGACCTTGTCAGATCAGCTCTTGACCGCAATTGTCTTGGGGCCGGTGATTCTGATCTGGTGGTTGATTAGTTCTTTAACGTCGGGGTCTCAGGTGGCTCAAGTACCGTCTGCTCCGCCCGTGGTTGTATCAAAACCAACGGTTTCAGCACCTGATTCTACACCCATGCCTATGGTGAAGGCTCCTGAGATCGCTGCAGCCGTGGAGCCGGAGCCAGAGGAACCTCAGAAAGAAGTGCTGTCAGTGCAACGGCAGGTGGCCGAGATTAGCGATCGCAACCCCGATATTATCCCCAGTGTACAGGCTGATTTTGAGGCGAACCGTTTGGTGGTGCAGGTGAGCGATCGCTGGTACGACCTCAGTAATGCCGAGCAAGATGAGATTGGTCTAGATATTCTCAAGCGTAGTGGCGACTTAGAGTTTGAGGCGTTAGAGCTGCGCGATGATCAAGGTCTGCTTGTGGCGAGGGATCCGGTGGTGGGACCCAATATTATTGTGCTGCAGCGTCATCACCAAGCTTAGAGCGATATCACCTTAGCTTCTTGATCATTGTTAATGCAAAGGCTGCTGTGATGGGGAAGACAGAAATAGCAACCCAAACAAGTCTGCCACTCTAAACGTTATCTCACCCATAAACGACGGCAGCGGCAAGATGTCTTCCGGCTCATCGAAGATCTCTATCTCTTGGCTGGGCCGATAGATAAATACAGCCCGATCCTCTGGGTCAATCAACCATCCCATCTGAGTGTCATTCTTGAGGCAGCGGAGAATATTTTTAGTGACTCGGGTTGGACGCTGCCTTGGGGATAAAATTTCAATCGTCCAGTCTGGCGCAGGGAATACATTGGCAATTTCGCCTATATCATCTGTTGGAATTCGTGCCCAGGTGAAAACAGCAATATCTGGCACGATGGAGCTACCGTCAAACGTACAGCGAAGCTCAGGAAAAGCGCAGGCCAACTGTTCAGACTCGACAGCCGCATTAATTACTTTGACAAGCTTATCCTGAAGTCTACTGTGCTTTCCCTGCGGCATCGGTTTTTGAGTCATGCGACCATCAACGTACTCGCTAGCAGGCTTTGTTTCCGGCAAGCTCAAAAAGTCTGTTAATGTGATTGGTTTTACGGGCGTCTGAACCATACTGCACCGACTCACAATCAGGTTTGTCTTATTCTAGCTTTTGAAGGGAAGTGGGCCGTACCCATGCTACGGGATTTTATCATCAGTTGGCTGCTCAGTTCCCAGCAGATCGTGAAGCTTACACCGCCGGTAAGACAGCCTTTGTGCAGTCAGTGATGATAGCTGCGAAACAGTGGCATTCTCTGCTCAAGGCACCATGATATTTAAGGTAAATGCGATCTCACCTCAAGGGTAGCTAATAAATTCTCAACGGGTTTCGCCGACATGCACTGGCTGACCAGTGGGTTTACGAATCCCTCGTGACAGTGGCTCTGATTCAAAGGATTCCTATGCTTTCTTCAAATAATCTCAAGATAAGGTCTCAATAAAATTTGTCAAGAACTGACCTAAATACTTACAGTGGCACATCAATTACTGAATCACCCATAGGATTCAATAGCGACGCGAAAGAGTTCCCTGTGATTCCCGCTTCTTTGAGGGCTTCTCTTGCCTCTCTAGAGATAAAAAGATCAACCGAATAAATTGGTGGCAATCTAAATAAAGGAGGGAATCCTCCTTCGGGTTCTTTGAGAGAGAACTGGCTGACATAAGTTGGCGCATTTATCTCTATATCATAGTCTTCCTGATCGTACACCGATTTTTCCCAGTCAAATATATCCAAGATTTCCAATGTCTGAAAAATAAATAAATCATCTCTTAGGTTCATTTCTTTGAACTTATCTATATCTTCATAAGGATTGTAATTCCCTCGCTCTTCGAGCACTACTAC
>JBAUJD010000708.1:0-4654 GCA_049683515.1 Thermosynechococcaceae cyanobacterium
ACCTATATCTATCCGCTGGCCTGGCAGCTTTTGAGCCTGCTCTTGACCGCAGGCAATGACTTGATAGAGCGTCGTTGCAGCGACCAGAAGCACATGAATAGGGATGAGCATGAGCGTGTGAGCAACCTTTTTACAACACTATTATCTGTGCGATTGCCCCTTAGCACCGCTAAACAGAAGCAGATAGTATGGAAAGCAAGATCCTGAAGAGGAACCGGGCTATGACAACCGAGCTGTCGAACGCACCAACTGAAATCTTACCCCTCAAAACGTCCGTGGCCCTGCCGCCAACAGCAACGCGAGTGCTGCTAGAGGGCGTGACCTGGGAAACCTATGAACGACTGCTAGAGGAGACTGGCGACCAACGTAAACAACGATTTGCCTATCGAGATGGACTTCTAGAAATTATGGTTCCGTTACCAGAACACGAGGAGCCGATTCGATTGTTGGATCAATTTTTAGCTGCCATGATCGATGAGCTAGCACTAGAGTTCCGCAGCCTGGGTTCATTGACGATGAAGAATCCCCAGCAAAAAAAAGGGCTAGAACCCGATTGCTGTTTCTATATTCAAAATGAAGCCGTCGTTCGGGGGATTGATACTTTAGATTTTGAGATCCATCCGCCCCCTGATTTAGTGATTGAGGTTGATAACAGCAACTCTTCATTGAATAAATTTCCGATTTACATTGCGCTAAAGATCTCCGAAATTTGGCGACTTCGGTCTGGTGAGCTAACGATTTATCACTTAAGCCCTTCGCAATTAGAGTATGAGCTAAACGATAGAAGTTTGGCGTTCCCGCAATTGCCAGTGCCAGAACTGCCGCAGTTTATCAACCGGGCTAAAACAATCGGGCAACGAGCAGCGGTGCGGGAACTCTCGCAGCGGGTTCGGCAGGTGCTGGCGAAATAATCCGGTTAGATGAATGACCCTGACTTAAGGATGGTGAGCAGTGCTCTACGAAACCTCAAGGGTTTTAGCTATCAATTGACGCTTATATCAGTGCCATTCACCGTTAGATAGCGTCTAGCAGTGCCCGTGTTGCTTCTGTCTCCATGCGGGGGCCAAGGTTGGTCACCAATCGTGCTGCGGCCAACGAGCCGAGACGACCGGCATTGGCAAAGCTCATGCCGTTAGTGATGCCGTACAAGACTGCCCCTGCATACATGTCCCCTGCACCCACGGTATCGACAGCTTTCACCGGCAGCGGATCAATCTCAAGGAGCTGATCGCCATCAAAAATCACGGAACCCTTAGGGCCACGAGTAATGGCAAAGCAGGTTGCCAAGGTCTTGAAGTGCTCCACTGCTGCACCAAAGTCTTCTGTCTCGGTTAAACCGAGGGCTTCACTTTCGTTGGCGAATAAAAAGTCTACGCCAGGGCCGATCATCTCGATTAACCCCTCCTTGAAGAACTTCACCATATTGAAGTCAGAGAGCGTTAAAGAAACCTTCTGGCCGGCTGCTTTTGCAATCTCTCGTGCCTTAATAGCCGCAGCCTTGGAGTCCGGTCCAGTGACGAGGTAGCCTTCCATGTAGGTGTATTGGGCAGATGCGATCGCATCCCTATCTAGTTCAGCCTCGGACAGCCCGCCTGAAATACCCAGAAACGTGGTCATGGAGCGATCTGCGTCGGGGGTGACAAAAACTAAGCACTTCCCGGTGACGCCTTCATCAAGGGCTTCGGGTTTGAGATTGGTATCGACCCCACAAGCCAGCAGATCAGAAAGATAAAACTGACCGGCTTCATCATTGGCGACCTTGCAAGAGTAAAAAGACTTACCCCCAAACTGATTGACGGCAATCATCGTATTGGCCGCTGACCCGCCCGACGCTCGCTTGAGGGGCTTGCTGTTGAGGCTCGCCAGAATCTTATGCTGATGGTCTTCGTCAATGAGCGTCATGACCCCTTTATCAATGCCCAGCTCGGTTAAAAGTTCAGGTTTTACTTCGCATTCAATATCAACCAGGGCATTACCGAGGCCATAAACGTCGTACTGTGTCATATTGCTCCTGTGCATCAAGAAAATCTTTAAGATTGTAATCGATTCAGAAGCCTGTCCCCCAAGGGGTGATGCTGCGGCGGAATTCAACGCGATCGCGGTTGTCGGTGAGGCTGTTGACGACGTTTGCAATCGCCTGATCCACCACCTCATTTAAAACCATCGTTTTGGCATCTTGACCGACTCCAGATCCTGAGCGCGTCATACTGGCATCGCTCTGACGGGTAGCCACATTGCCCGAAGCCGTCTCAATGACATTGGTTTCTATCACGACCTGAGACGTTACTGCTGCACAATCGCTGGACGAACCAGAACATTTTGGCCCCGCTTCAAATTTACTAATGGTTCCCGTCAGCACGATATCGGCTCCTAATGTTTTGCCGACTTTAATCGCATCTGCATTTGTTAAGGGAGCGCTCAAATTTAATGCCTTGAGGGTCTGCTCAACCCGGCTTTGATCGACGGTGCGATAGGTTCCATCTGTTTTTAAGGCTGCAGCAATTTTGGCACTGACGCCCTTTGACACCCCTATATTCTCGTAAGAAGTATAGTAGGGCGATCGCGTATTGCCATAGCTAAAATCAACCACGGCAACCTGTTGACGACCAACGGGGACTTGCTGCGCGATCACCGGTTGCAAACTAGAGGCATTGCCCAAGCCCGTCAGCAAGAGAACGCCAAGGGCCGTGTGAATTGTAAGGTGAGGGGGCATAGCCAGTCTCCTAAACTGTTTTTTTAGCCTAGATGCGTCATCCTATATAGACAGTGATACTGCATCTATCGTTCCATTGGCCCCGCTTATGGATACCCTCACAGCCAAAACCCAACTCTTTGATCGCTGGGCACCTAGCTATGACTGGCTGCTGCCCTCTGTGTTTTATCAAGCCATTCACCTACGTCTGCTGGAGTATGTCCAGCTTTCTGAAGCCGCCCCTATCCTTGATATTGGCTGCGGCACGGGACGCCTCCTCAATCGGCTGGCTCAAACTTACCCACACCTACAGGGCACAGGGCTAGATCTTTCCCCTGAAATGCTAGAGCAGGCTCGCCGCAGCAATCGCTACGGTGACCGACTTCGGTTTGTTAGGGGGGTTAGCCATACCCTTCCGTTAGAGGACCGGCAGTTTGAAGCCGCCTTCAGCACGATTAGCTTTTTGCATTACCCCGACCCTCTGCGGGTGTTGAGAGAGATTCATCGAGTTTTGCAGCCCCAAGGCCGATTTTACTTGGTGGACTACACCACATCATGGGGAACATTGTTCTCGCAGTCGGCGGCTGCAAAGATGCAGTTTTATAGCCCTCAAGAGCGAGAAGAGCTGGGAAAGCAGAGCCGTCTTCAGTGTGCCGGTCACCAGTATTTGCTGGGGCCAGTCCTGCTGACAACGTTCCTAAAAGATGAATAAGGGAAAGTAAGCAATCTCAACTTATTCAATCCAACATCTGAGTATGATAAAGATAGTGCTTTAATCTATTCCCTAAACAGACCGCAGTCTTTGGCTGACGAGATCAACGAAAAACGTCAACAGTACAAAGCACCCTAAAGTGAGCACCAAGCTCCCATAGTCAAAGCTACTCAACTGCTCACTCATAAGGCGTCCCAAACCACCCGCGCCCACTAAGCCAACAATGACGGTCTCCCGAAGACACACTTCCCAGCGGTAACAAATGTAAGCTAAGAACCGGCCCAAGTTCTGCGGCAGAGTGCTATACAAAATCACCTGTCCAGGGGATGCTCCCAAAGCTCGCAAGGACTCGCTCGGGCGATCATCTAGATTTTCGTTCACCTCCGCCATTAGGCGTCCAAGAATACCAAAGTTATGTACCGCAAGCGCTAACGCCCCCGGTAATATGCCAGGGAATAGCACAAACAAAAAGACTAAAGCCCAAATCGGGGCCGGAATCGCCCGACTCATCAACAGAATCAGACGGCTGACTCCGAATAGTACCAAGGCTCCCCCAGACTGGTTTTGATGAGATTGCAATCCGTTCTGCGCGGCAGGGAAGGAAAAGAGAGTGCCGCTGATTCCTGCTAGGGCGATCGCAACAATTGACATCGCCAGCGTCAAACTAGACAAATGAAACAGCTCTAGCACCGTCGCTTGGCTCGGCCAATCAGGTGCCGCCGTCGCCACAACTTCTGTCAATAGCCGCTGGCTACGCGGAGACCACAGGCGCTCCCAGCCAATGCCGAGTCCACCAAAACAGAGCGGTATGGCTAAGGCAATCCCAGCCCAAGAAAGACGCAGTCCCCAGTCTTGATGGGGCTGGGCTATGGCTACAGGACGGTTTGCAGAGGGGGCATTGAGGTCTAAGCGGCTGGTGAAGCCCATCCGTCGCCGCATCCAGGCACTCCAGAGATCTACGGCACCGTTGAGAATAATCAGGGCATAAAAGCCCGTCCAAAGCTGGTGATACTGCAAAGATTGGAGGCTCAACAAGAGTTCATAGCCCAAACCACCGGCCCCAATCACCCCTAAAACAGCGGCAGAGCGCAGCGAGCATTCAAAGCGGTAAGAGGCATAGGAAAGCAGGTTCGGAAATGCCTGGGGCAACAAGCCGTAGAGCCAAGCGGTGGCAGGATTGACCCCGCTGTTAATAAGGGCGTTGAGCGGTTCCTGGGGGGTCTCATCTAGAATTTCTGAGAAGACTTTAG
>JBAUJD010000709.1:0-2393 GCA_049683515.1 Thermosynechococcaceae cyanobacterium
TGCGTCTCATTTTGAGTGAGCCTCTTACTACATAATTTCTTTTTCAGGTGAGTTTCAGCCATCTGACAATGCATTCTGAAGGGCGGAATACCGCCCGGACAAAACAATTTGTGAGCCTTAATGAATACTACCAATCTAAAAAGAATTGCCCCTCGGGCCCGTACTGCATTTATTACAGCTATCAAAGCACGTGCTGCTGAATTTGGTATCACTTCCAAAGGCCATACAGAACCGGTTATTAGTGGTGAAGTATTGCAGGTCGCGGGCTTTAACCATCCAGCCAACTGTGCCTCTGCTCTCAAGCGCCTGCAGAAGCGTCTGGCAAACGATGGTTATGAACCCCTAATAGAGCATATGGCATACACTTGGTTTAACCGCTTCTGTGCCATTCGTTTTATGGAGCTGAAAAGCGAAGAGGGTTATTTGGAACACGGCGTGCGTCTGCTATCACACCCGTCTCAGCCACAAGGCTTTGAAGTGCTGGATCGCGCCCCAGAGGTGATCGACTCCCTGATGGGTGAAGGTGTGGCTCTCGATAAGTCCGCTCTGCTGGATCTGTTACTGGCAGGTAATGAGCAGGAGGCACTCTTTCGTGAGCTGCTACTCGGCCAATGCCACCGACTGCATCAGGCAATGCCATTTTTGTTTGAAACTATTGATGATGAAACTGAACTGCTTTTACCCACCGGTCTTATCCGTACCGATGCCTTCTGGCGCGAGCTGGTGGATGAAATTCCAGAATCTGACTGGCAACAAGTAGAGGTGATTGGCTGGCTGTATCAGTTCTATATCAGCGAGAAAAAGGATCAGGTCATCGGCAAGGTGGTCAAATCCGCAGATATTCCTGCCGCTACCCAACTGTTCACCCCTAACTGGATCGTACAATATCTGGTGCAAAACTCGGTGGGACGTCACTGGTTGCAAACCTATCCTGAATCCACGCTCAAAAACGAGCTGCCCTACTATATTGAACCGGGTGAACAGGCTCAAGAAGTAGTGGCACAACTGGCTGAATTCACCCCCACCAGTATCGAGCCTGAATCGATCCACGTGCTCGACCCCGCCTGTGGTTCCGGCCATATCCTGGTGGAAGCCTATAATCTGCTCTATCGCATTTATGAAGAGCGTGGTTATCGCAGTCGCGAAATCCCAGAGCTGATCCTCAGTAACAATCTGTTTGGTCTCGATATCGATGACCGTGCTGCACAGCTGGCGGGTTTTGCCCTGCTGATGCGTGCCCGTCAGGATGATCGCCGCCTATTTTCCCGTGGCGTGATGTTGAATATTCATGCCCTAAAGGAGAGCCGTCACCTAAATATTCCGAAACTTTGGCAAGCACTGAATCTCAATGCCGATACTAATCATGGCCAGATTCAGGATCTGTTTGCGCAAGCACCTGAGGCGTTAGCCTCTAATGACCCACGCCAGACTCTGCTGGCCGACCTGCACCATAGTTTTCTTGATGCCAAGACCTTAGGTTCCCTGATTGACGTGCCTGCTGAGCAAGCATCTGCTATTGATGATCTTTATTCCACGCTGCTGGAATTAAACGATCAGGGCGATGCCATGCAGAAACTCGCTGCTAAAGAATTATTGCCGCTGCTGGCACAAGCCCGACTATTAGCTAAACGCTATGATACGGTGGTCGCTAATCCACCGTATATGGGCAGTAAGGGGATGAATGCGGATCTGAAAGAGTTCGCGAAAAAGCAGTTCCCTAATAGCAAATCAGATCTGTTTGCCATTTTTATCGAGCGCAATCTGGATTTAACAAACCAGTCTGGTGTAGTAGCGATGATCACCATGCAAAGCTGGATGTTTCTCTCTTCATACGAGGCATTGCGTACCCGTATTTTGAATCAACACACTATCCTAAGTATGGCCCATCTTGGGGCAAGAGGATTTGATAGCATCGGTGGCGAAGTCGTCTCAACTACAGCATTTGTATTGGGGCATTTTCACCATTCAAGCTATCAGGGCGCTTATTTCCGCTTAGTGGATTGCAACTCTGAAGCAGAAAAAGCCGCCATGTTTAAAGCGGCTATGGCCTAAAGAAGTAAGGCTTAAACAGATAATGCCTAACTCAAACCCCAGCAAATTGACTCGTGCCGAGTTGGCCGATATCTATGAAAAACTGGTGCTCTATTACGAGCAGCACCAAGGTTTAACATCTGCGTAATGCGGCAGCTCATGCCGATATAGAGCGAATTGCAGGAAACCCGATCAGGTATCACATTGAACATCGTTATAAAGGTCAGCTCAAACTCTTCTGCCTGATGAAAAAGACTGACTTCTGGTGCTTTGTTGATGCAGCTAAAAATCTTAAAAAAAAGCAGTAGCAAAACAAAAAAAGGAAAGGAGCCGCGGTATGAGTTTCACATTAGAAGATATAG
>JBAUJD010000710.1:0-4436 GCA_049683515.1 Thermosynechococcaceae cyanobacterium
ATATACCGCAGGAGCAAGTGAATGAATTGCAGGATTAACCTGTCTGAAGAAGATATCAACAATCTGATCTCAGTGCTGTATTTACAGACTGCTATCAATGATCAAGCAGCCCTCGATTTACTCAATCGTCTAACGCAGGGGCTAGACCAATGTATTGCAGAAAAGCAAGGGCGAACTTATCAACCCTCTGTCCAATTCCTTGAGTTTAGGCAGCGGCTTAACCAACAGCTTTATGTGCAGATGCGATCGCGACTCACCACCGATCACGATCCATCCTAACGGCTTCTAGAACCAGCAATTGCCGCTACAGTAGAGTCTGTTCGTCTACCTTGAGACCGAGATGGCATTGAGTCGTTTACCCCTATCCGGCAGCAAAATCTGGAAGGAACATCGCCTATGGTTTTCTATCCTGACTCTGGCGCTGTTGTGTGGTCTTGTCTTCCTGTGGCAGTTAGGTGATATCGGCCTGATCGATGAAACAGAACCCCTCTTTGTGGAAGCCGCTCGGCAAATGCAAGAGACCGGCGACTGGGTTACCCCTTACTTCAATGGCGTCACGCGATTTGATAAACCGCCACTGATTTATTGGCTGATGGCGGTGGCAGATCGCCTGATCGGGGTCAATGAATGGGCGGCTCGACTCCCTTCTGCGCTGTCTGCCATTAGCCTGATTAGCCTCAGCTTTTATACCCTGCAGTGTTTTGGCTGTCCTAGTCCATCGTCAGCAAACTCAGAAACGACCTCTGAAGATTTTTTAGCATCAGCGTTGATGCACCCTCGGCCTCAACGCCTTGGTGCTATCGCCTGGATGGGAACCGCCATCTTGATTCTGACCCCAGTGATGTTCGTTTGGGGACGGATTGGCGTATCAGACATGCTGCTGTCAGGCTGCATGGGGATGGCGCTACTGGCTTTTTTCATCGGCTATGCCCATCCAAATCAACCCCAGCAGAAACGTTGGTACCTCTTATGTTTTGTGCTGTCTGCGCTGGCGGTATTGACGAAAGGTCCGGTGGGCATTGTGCTACCTGGACTGATTATCGGTTCATTTTTGCTATATCAAGGCTGCCTGCGGCAGGTGCTGCGCGAGATGCCGCTGTTGCTCGGCAGTAGTCTATTTTTGCTCTTGACGGTTCCCTGGTACGTCTTGGTGATTCTTGCCAATGGCGAAGCCTATTTAGATTCTTTCTTTGGCTATCACAATTTTGATCGCTTCACCAGCACCGTCAATCACCATGCGGGGCCGTGGTATTTTTATTTTTTAGTGGTGCTGTTGGGGTTTGCCCCCTGGTCAGTGTGGTTACCCTGGGCCATGGCGCGGCTACGGTTTTTTAACGTGGCGCAATGGCGTCAGCAGCCTCGTTCAGAGCAGCTTGGTTTATTTGCGCTGCACTGGTTTGGTGGCATCTTCATTTTCTTTACGGTGGCGGCCACAAAGCTGCCCAGCTATGTCTTACCCCTGATGCCTGCCGCTGCGATCTTAGTGGGTGGGTTGGCGGGGCAGCCTCGATTGCGCCTTCGACAGCATCAATGGTCTGCGGTCGTGAGTCTCGTTGCCCATTTGATACTGCTCGCAATGCTGGCCTGGGCTTGTTTCTATGGTCTCCAATGGCTAGGGAAAGATCCAGATATGCCGAATTTCCCGCAGAGGGTGCGGCAGTCTGGCGTCATGATTACGGGGGCAATGATTTGGGCCGGGGCTGCTATTGCAAGCCTAATCTTGCTCTGGCGTCGGCTGCGCTGGCTGTGGACTGTAGATGCGATCGCAATGGTTTTATTTATTGCCCTAACACTGTTACCGATGCTACAGCTCGTGGATAGTCAGCGTCAGTTACCGCTGCGCCAGATTGCGACCGTCATTCGCACTCAGCGGCAAGCAGAGCCGATTATTTACTCAGGACAGAAGCCGAGCCTTGTCTTTTATACGCAGCGGCCCGTCATTTACATCCATACCCCTGAAATTATTGACAAAGAAATACAGCAGCAGTTAGAAAGTTCTCAACCGTCCGTTTTGGTGGTGGGCCTCAAAGAACGCCTCCAGAAACTTAATCTAGATCCTCAGCATTCAGTGCTGCTTAAGGCTGCGGGTGCCTACCAACTGATTCGGATTCAGCGATCTTAACCGCCAATTTGAGACATGGTGCGGCTGTAGGTTGTGCCACTAATGCCTGAGTCTCGTTCTTTATAGTTAATCTCAGGCTTGAGCTGCAGCAGTGCTTGGACGTGATCACGGAGTACTTGCATTGGCACACCCGATCTCAGTGCCGTCTTCAGGTTTAGCTGTCCGGTCTCGTTGAGCAGACAGGGCCGCAGCCAACCGTCTGCGGACAGGCGCATTCGATTGCAGCGATCGCAAAAGCATTCCGACATTTGGCTAATAAACCCCAGTGTCCCCAATGCCCCCGGAATCTGAAAGACATCGGCAGGTCCATTGCCCTTGACGTAACCTTCGTCTAACCCCCAGCGATCGCGAATTTTCTCCCTTAACTCTTCTGAGGGCACCCAGCCCCGCTGTCCGAATAGCTCTGCATTCCCAATGGGCATAAATTCAATAAACCGAACATGCCACTGACGTTCAATGCTCAAAGCCGCTAAATCTAAGACCTCAGCTTCATTTACCCCAGGAATAACCACAACATTGAGCTTTAAGGGATTAAACCCCACTTGATAGGCTTTTTGAATCCCTTCCCAGACCTGATGCCAGCGTTTTTTTGTGCGATCGCCCACAATCTCACCAAAGGTGTCCGGGTTCAGGGAATCCAAGCTAATATTTAGGCGGCGCAAACCGGCTTCGTAGAGCGCTGACGCCCGCTGTGACAGCAGAAACCCATTGGTGGTCATCGAGAGATCTTGAACCTGGGGCAGAGCTGTAATCTGCCTGACAATATCAACCACATCAGGACGAATTAACGGCTCTCCCCCCGTGAGCCGAAACCGCGAGAACCCTGACGGGATTAAAACCTGCTGCAGTAGAGTTAACAGCTCATCGGTACTGAGTACATCAGCCTGGTGTAAAAACTGAAGCGCAGCATCTTCGGGCATACAGTACTGACACCGGAAGTTGCACCGATCGACAAGACTTATTCGCAAGTAATCCACTGTATTCATGGTTCAACCACCACCATGAGGAGGCACACTACACTCATCTATGAAAACACAAGTGAGCTTTGATAGGGTGTACACAAAATAACCCCCACATTGTCAGTGACCATCCTAACGGTTATCAAAGATAAGGTTATTATTCCAGTGCCTCAGAAGATGTTGTTCCAGCACCAGCAACGCTAATGCCTGAAGACAGCATTGTGCTAGGGATAGAGTTCATCTTCTTGGTGGGTTGCCACCGTGCAATCTGAGGCAGGATAAGCCACACAGGTTAAGACAAAGCCGCTTTCGAGCTGATCATCGTCTAAGAAGGACTGATCCGATTGGTCCACTGTCCCCGAAATGAGTTTGCCCGTACACGAAGAACAAGCGCCTGCGCGACAGGAGGACGGCAGGTCTAGCCCTAGATCTTCGGCAGCATCCAGAATATACACATCATCTGGACAGTCAATGGTTTGATTGATGCCTTCTGTTTCATTAATCAAGGTAACTTTGTACGTTGCCATCTCTTCGTCCTATCTAACGCCAACACAGATATGAGCCTTACGGCTCAATGATTAAAATATCCAGCAGCCTAACCCGCTGGAACAACAGTGAATTGAATTGTATGCTGACCCACTGTAGCGTTGTGACGACTGGGCCAAAGCGCAAAAAAGTCTTTAAAGTGTGAGGGGAATATAGAAACGAAGCCCCTTACCCAAAATAAAGCTGCTAAAAGAGGTGGGATCGGTGACGTTGATAGCACCATGCCCCACCTTGATTAGCAACAGAGTTGATCTAACCGTGATCAGTCGTCTCTAGTAGAGATCTTCTTCTTTACCTGTTTCGATGGTGCAATCAGAGGTGGGATAAGCGATACAAGTTAGTACATAACCTGCGGCTTCTTGATCGCCATCCAAGAAGGATTGCTCACTTTGATCGATAGTCCCAGCAGTTACTTTGCCAGCGCAGGTAGAGCAAGCGCCCGCACGACAGGAGTAAGGCAGGTCAAGGCCAGCCTCTTCTGCCGCATCAAGGATGTACTCGTCATCGGGACAATCAATCGTTTGATTAAGACCTGCGTCTGCGTTAATTAGCGTAACTTTATAAGATGCCATTCGGTAAACCTCTCATTACATGGAAACAGCGTTAGCCAATAATTACCCTAGTCCCTACAAGGCGCAGATTGCAACTAAGTTAATTAAAGACACCTTCTTGATACTACGAGAAAAGTTAAGCTTTATAAAGCCGTGTACTGGCCTCTACGAAAGGGATTTGTAATCAAAGAGAGCCTGAAGTCTCTGAATTACTTATCAAAGGGTCGTATTGATATCTATCGCTTATGGGTTCGAGTC
>JBAUJD010000711.1:0-4405 GCA_049683515.1 Thermosynechococcaceae cyanobacterium
GTTTTGATCACATACTCGCTTCGACCTGAACCACTCTTGATGGTTCCTATTCGAGAAGCAGACCATAGTAGCGAACGCTTCTGGAGATCACCCTACCCATAGGTTTGACCTATGATGAATAGAGAAGTATGCAACAATTGTTTACATGCTTTGCCTCCTCATCCATTAGGTTATTAGGTTAATTCGATGACGCCTCGAGTTCTCTACGTCCGGTTGCCCTGCAACCCCATTTTCCCCGTCGGGGTCATCTACTTAGCGGACCATATCCGCAAGTGCTTCCCTGACGCAGAGCAAAGAATTTTTGACCTTGGGACTGTGCCACCCCTGGACTTTAAGTCTGCACTGGACCGCTGCATCGACGACTTTCAACCCAGTCTCGTGGTGTTCTCTTGGCGTGATATTCAGATCTATGCGCCCGTGGGTGGACGCGGCGGGAATCCGCTCCAGAATGCCTTTGAGTTTTACTATGCGCGTAACCCGCTCAAACGCCTGCGGGGCGCTTTCGGTGGCCTCAGGATGGCGACCACCTACCTTAAAGAGTTATGGCAAAACCTCGGTCTCATTAAGCGGGGGTTCAAACGAGCGCAGACCCACAACCCTGATGTTCAGGTTGTCGTGGGCGGTGGCGCGGTTAGCGTCTTCTATGAGCAACTGGGATCGATGCTGCCCCAGGGATCGATTATTTCAGTAGGTGAAGGCGAAGCGCTCATTGAAAAGATGCTCCGGGGCCAAGACTTTCGAGATGAGCGTTGTTATGTGGTGGGAGAGAATGAACCTCGCGATCGCATGATCCATGAGTGGCCCACACCCATTGAAAAATCAGCCTGTCACTACGACTACATCGAAACGATCTGGCCGGAGTTCGAGTATTACCTCCAAGAGCAAGATTTCTATGTAGGGGTGCAGACGAAGCGGGGGTGTCCCCACAACTGTTGCTACTGCATCTATACCGTTGTAGAGGGCAAGCAAGTTCGCATTAACCCGGCCCAAGAAGTGGTTGCTGAGATGCAGCAGCTTTATCATCGCGGCATTCGTAATTTTTGGTTCACCGATGCCCAATTTATTCCGGCAAAGCGCTTTATCCCTGATGCCGTAGAGCTGCTCCAGAAAGTTCTAGAGTCGGGCATGACCGATATCCACTGGGCAGCCTATATTCGCGCCGATAATCTAACGCCAGAACTGTGCGACCTGATGGTCAAAACCGGCATGAACTATTTTGAGATCGGAATCACCAGCGGGTCTCAAGAACTGATCCGAAAAATGCGGATGGGCTACAACCTACGCAATGTTTTAGAAAACTGTCGAGACTTAAAAGCTGCAGGTTTTAACGATATTGTCTCGGTTAACTACTCCTTTAACGTCATTGATGAGCGACCTGAGACCATTCGCCAAACCATTGCCTATCATCGAGAACTAGAGCGTATTTTTGGCGTCGAGAAAGTCGATCCGGCAATATTCTTCATTGGTCTGCAGCCCCATACTCACTTAGAGACCTATGCCTTTGAAGAAGGCATGCTGAAGCCCGGCTACGATCCCCTCAGTATTCACCTGCCTTGGGTGGCGAAGAAGCTGCTGTGGAATCCTGAACCGCTGGGATCGATGTTGGCAGACGTTTGCCTGCAGGCGTGGAATCGAAAACCTGACAACTTCGGGCGTGAGGTTTTCGCGATCTTAGAAGAGCGCTTCGGCTGTGCCCCCCTCGAATCGGCGTTAACAGCTCCCGTCAAGGAACCGTCGCGTGAATTGGTGATGACCCGTTAAGGCAAATCGCTGGGGAAACCATCAGGCATGGTTGTGCCTTCATTGAACAATGCTTCGGCAAGATTGGCCCCTCTTGCTCTAAACAGGTTGGCATCGCTAAACTGAGTTTGAATCAGAGTCGCATCCTCAAGTTGAGCATTCATGAGGGTAACACCACTCAGGTTGGCTTGGGTCAGGTCAGCCTCCCGAAGATCAGCATGGTTAAGATTGGCTTGCACCAACAAAGCTTTACGAAGGTTGGCGCTATAAAATCTGGCACGAGATAGCGTTGCGTTCTGTAGCACAGCCCCCTCTAGATTCGCGCCGTTGAGGTTCGTTTGGTCAAGCTGCGTGCGCTCTAGATTTGCATTAGCCAGATTTGCGTTACTAAGATTGGAGTAGGCAAGATACGCATCGCTGAGATCGCTGCCTGCTAAGTTAATCTCTCTAAGATCTTGCCCAAATAGCTGTGCTTCTCTAAGATCAAGACGCTGAAAGTCTCGCTTACCCTGTGCATATTCTGACAGGAGTTGTTCCTCACTGATTTGGTGCATAGTGTCTGTTGTTTTGTAAGCTCAGCCTCGGGCTAAAGGAAGTGGGTAAGTATTTGTGCTTATCAAGGATGGTTGTTCACATAAGTTAACATTCCGGCAGTAAAGAGAAGGCTGAAGTTAAGATTCTTTTCAGGATTTCGGCTGATTTGTGGAGTGGAGTGCTTTGCTTTGTCTTTAGCGTTGGCAGTTGTCGGTACTGGAGAGTAGATCGATTTTGAACGTGGGCTTTGAAACGGGTATCATTGAGGGCTTCTTTGGACGGCCTTGGGGTTGGCAAGTCCGGCGAGACTATGCCTCGTTTTTGGTTCAGAATCACTATTGCTATTACATCTATGCGCCGAAGGCTGATCGCATTCTCCGGCAGGATTGGTCAGGGCAGTGGTCGGCTCAAGCTTTTAAGCAACTTCAGCATTTAGGGCAGACCTACCATCAGGCTGGCCTAAGCTGGGGGTTGGGTCTCAACCTATTTGAGTTGCACTGTGATTATGATACTGATGCGATCGCAACCCTAGAGGCGAAGATTCTCTATCTCAATCAACTGCAGCCCGATATCTTGGCAATTTTGTTTGACGATATGCAGGGCGGTGGGGCAGAGATGGCCCAGATCCAGGCCGATATTACCCATCGGGTCATGGAACTAACGACGGCCTCCACGATCTTTATGTGTCCGACCTACTATTCCAGCAGCTCCATTCTAGATCGGTTGTTTGGCCCACGTCCGGCTGATTATCTAGAATCTCTAGGGCGATTGCTAGACTCTGCGATACAGATCTTTTGGACAGGGCCAGAGATTTGCTCGGCGGTTTACCCTGAATCGCACTTGAAAGAGGTGGGACAGCAATTGGGCCGCAAGCCCTATCTTTGGGATAACTATCCTGTTAACGATAGCGATCGCATGTGCAAATTTCTGCATCTGCGGGCCTTTGAGCATCGACCTCCTCAATTGGCCGACTGGACTGCCGGGATTGCTGCCAACCCTATGAACCAAGCCTACCTATCTCAGATTCCGTTAATGACCTTGGCGATGAGTCTTCAGCAGCAACAATATGAACCGGCGATTGCTTTTTCAAAAGCAGCCCAACGTCTGTGTGGAGATCAGTTTACCGATTGTTTATCTACCGATTTGAAGCATTTTCAGGATCAGGGGTTAGAGCAACTCGCCTCTGACCTCAAAGCGCAGCTCATTCAAAAATATCAAGCCTTTGCAACCCCCTATGGCGAAGAGATCGTGGGTTGGCTGCGAGGTGAATATCCCTACTCTTTAGACTGTTTGACGGAATAGAGAGGAGAGATCTCTGATGGGGTTGAAATTGGCGTTGCGATCGCTTTTTAGCGTTCTCTTGATGGTGACTGGGGCAACCCCTGCACGGAGTGAGTTTCATCCGATTCCGTTTACAAGCAGACAACGCTGTGACCTCAAGCTAGCGGCAGCAAAGGATATCCCCCATCTGTGTTGGCAACGCCAGAATGATCGAGCCAAATTGCCAGTGTGGCGATCCGCTCTTGGGTTTGAGTTTGGGACACTAACGCGATCTCAATGGCAGCAGCTCAAGCAGACCTATACCCGTTGGCAAAATCGTCGTCTTGCACCCTACGATCCGCAGCGGAAGTATACCCTGATGGATTTTATGCCGCCCCTCATGCAGGCGTTAAATGCCCATCAATTTCATGAAGAACAAGTTCAACTACCGCAGCCTCTCTTAGAGGTGTTGCCCCGCAAAAATGGGACTGCCAGTGCAATCTCAAACTGTTGGGGAACGCTCTATGAGATTTTAAGGACAGCCCAAAACGACCGCGCAAAGCCCTACACGTTTATGGCAGGGCCAAACCAGATTGAAGCATGGCTGCAGCAAGCATCAGCGCCAGTCACAGGACGCGCTCAGCCTGGAGATATTTTGCTGATTCAACATCGACGGGGCGAGCTGACCTACCTTGATCATGTTGTTCTTGTTATTGACGACCAGCTCTTTTTTGAAAAAGCGGGAACGGGGGATGAAACCCCCTATCGTCTTATTGACTTAAAGACGCTTCAGCAAAGCTGGCAGCCAGATGTTTTTGCTTTTAATGTTCGTCGTCCTCTTCCCAGGCAAGCACTATTATCACCCCAGAAG
>JBAUJD010000712.1:0-1562 GCA_049683515.1 Thermosynechococcaceae cyanobacterium
CGCCGAAGAGACTTGCACAGACCAACAAATTGAAAGAAGCAATACGGATGTTCATAGGGTTCGTATGTAAATTTTTGCAAAGGGAATAGCTTCAGTTTAGTCTTTTCTGCAGGACGTGACTACTAAACATGCTGGGCGGTAGGTTTAACAGATTTCCAGGGTACTAATGGGATCGTTTATCCTGAAAATGTAAGCTCCAAAAGACATACAAACATTAGCGTCGAATCAATCCATCACTGATATCTACACTGAATGGGTAGCGGGTGATCCCTAAAATGCAAAACTTAATTGAGCGGGTTCATCGAGAATTGCTGCCTCGACTTCAACTTGAAAGTGTCGATCCCCACAACCCAGTGATGGTCCATTATCTCCCCATTCCCTGGCGATTGATCGGCACAGGGAACTATGCTGCGGTCGTTGCCCACCCTGACTTCCCCAACCTCGTCGTCAAGATATATGCACCCGGACGACCTGGGTTTGAAGCGGAGGTTGAGGTCTATCGCCGCTTAGGACAACACCCTGCTTTTTCTCAATGTTTTCATGCTGAAAAAGGCTTCCTTGTCTTGAAGCGCCTTCAGGGAGTGACTCTCTATGAGTGTATGCACCAAGGTCTTAAAATTCCTCCTCAAGTGATCCGAGAGATTGATGAAGCCCTCGACTATGCGAGAACGATGGGGTTAAATCCCCACGATGTCCACGGGAAAAACTTGATGATGGATCAAGGTGAGGGGCTGGTTGTCGATGTGTCAGACTTTCTGAAGCCAGAATCATGTTCGGCTTGGGCAGACCTCAAACGAGCCTACTATTTCTTATACAGGCCGTTTCTCTCTCGTCTACCTGTCCGGTTTCCGTATGCATTGCTAGATTTAACGCGCTTTGTTTACCGTCTCTATCGTCGTGTGCGGTTCTGAGTCTCAGGCTCCAAGACTATTCCCACGGGCACTGTTCTCTTTGGGCACTGTGAACAATCGGTAGTTGATAAACAGCTCAAATAATCGCTTAGTGGTTTTGAAGGCTTGGCAGCATTGATGTATCTGCTTGAGGATCGCCTTCGCTTGCCCCCAAATGTTCTCAAAAAGCTAGCGGTTCATCCGCTCAGAATTAGAGTTGAATGCGCCCGCAGCATTGAGATTACTCCCCCTAGAGAAAGCGCATCGAAACATAGACAATAATCACCGCCAACTGCACCGTCGTCACCGGAATGCTGTATCTGAGAAAGCGCTTGAACGTCAACGGCTGGCCGTGCTGCTCAGCAATCCCCGCCGCCACAATATTGGAAGAGGCACCAAACAAAGTACCGTTACCGCCCAACGTCGCGCCAAACATCATGGCATAGAACAACGGCAACACCTCAGCCGGGTAATCGCCTGTAAAGGTTGGGTCAAGCAGGTCTGCCGACATAAAACCCACATTAACTAGATATTCCTTGAGTAGAGGCACCATCGCCACCACCAGCGGAATATTAGGAATCAGGCTAGACAATAGCCCCACCACCAGCAATAGCAGAATAGAACCCAGGGCAATATTCTTGCCGAGAATGAAGGCCAATAGTCCCGCTGCAC
>JBAUJD010000713.1:0-4733 GCA_049683515.1 Thermosynechococcaceae cyanobacterium
TCTCCTCCCTCCACAAACCAGAAGTCCATTAGAGGAATGCAAATATCATATTTGCCTTTTACTCCGCCTGCCTCAATATTTGTTAAAATTATCCTGTCTTCATAAGAGACAAATTCATCTCTAAATATGCCGTCAAAGCTTTGCTCAGCAGTAATAGTAATAACAACCTCTTCAAGAAGATGATCACTCCTATTTCTGATGGCAAATAATGATTTTTTGTCATCATCTTTGCTAGCTAAATAGACTGAGTATTCAAGATCTTCATCCAGTTCCATCCAAAGCTCAAGATAGACTTTATTGATCTCATATTGAGCGTGAGAGTCTTCAAAAAAAGGTTGACGAAAATTAGCGTCTAGTTTTTGTACTCTCGCTAAGACTATGGTTCTTGCAAGCCCTAGTAATGGACCAAGAGGCGTAGACATTTTTATATCTAGATAATTGCAAATATCCTGCTGATTGCATAATAGACAAGTATGACTGCCTATTTTTTAGTATACATGAACTATAAAGTCTCACAAGATGTTTAACCTCTCCCAAGTTCTAGCCCAAGAACTATCGCTACGCTTGAACCAAGTTGACAGTGCGATCGCACTCTTCTCCGAGGGAGCCACCCTCCCGTTTATTGCCCGCTACCGAAAAGAACGCACCGGCGAGATGGATGAAACTCAACTGCGACAGCTCTCAGAACGCTACGCCTACCTGACAGAACTAGAAGCCCGCAAACAGGTCATCCTAGACTCGATTGCAGAGCAGGGAAAACTCACCCCTGACCTCAAAGCCAAAATTTCAGCCTGTCAGCAAAAAACAGATCTCGAAGATCTTTACCTGCCCTATCGACCGCGCCGCCGCACCCGCGCCACCCAAGCCCGTGAAAAAGGCCTGCAGCCCCTCGCAGATTGGATAGAAAAACAAAATCATCCCCAAGCTCCGCCGCAATCGCTTAACAGACAAGCTCAGCAGTACCTCTCAGCAGAGCATGAGATCAAGACGGTTGATGATGCCCTCAAAGGAGCTGCCGACATCCTGGCAGAGGCCATTGCAGAGCAGGCAAAGCTCCGAGCCTATGTGCGCGACTATCTATTTAAACAGGGCGATTTTGTGTCTCGCATTAAGACCAAATACCCCGAAGGCACCACCAAGTTTGAGATGTATCGCAGCTTCCAGGCCAGAGCAAATCGGATTGCCCCCCATAATCTGCTGGCGCTCTATCGAGGTGAAGCAGAGGGCATTCTTTCATTAAGCCTAGACTTTGATGCGCTCCCGTTACTCAACACTTTAGACGGTCAGATCATTTGCACCCAAGCGCCCGACCTCCGAGACTTTTATCAGGCTCTGATTGAGGATGCCTTCAACCGACTCATGAAGCCGTCGCTCACCAATGAAGTGAGAGCAGCCTGCAAAGCGATCGCAGATCGTGAATCCATCGAAACCTTTGAGACCAATTTGCGAGAGCTGCTCCTCTCTAGCCCTGCCGGAATGAAGCCCACACTCGGCATTGATCCAGGCTTCCGTACCGGCTGTAAGGTGGTGGCCCTCGACCCCACCGGACAGTTTCTAGAATACGAAGCCATCTTCCCGCACCAAGCCGTAGCCCAGAGAGCGAAGGCGGCCCAAGCTGTGAAGCGCATGATTAACCAGCATCACATTGAGCTGATCGCCATCGGCAACGGCACTGCAGGTCGCGAAACCGATGCGTTTGTGGCAGAAGTCCTTAAAGAACTAGACCGGAAGCCTACGAAGGTAATGGTGAATGAGTCGGGGGCTTCGATTTATTCGGCTAGTGAAGTTGCGATAAAAGAGTTCCCTCACCTCGATATCACGGTACGCGGCGCGATCAGCATTGCCCGTCGCCTCCAGGATCCCCTCGCTGAACTCGTCAAGCTTGATCCCAAGTCCATTGGCGTGGGTCAATATCAGCATGATGTAGACCAAAAGCTGCTCAAGCAAAAGCTCAATGACACCGTTGAGAGCTGCGTGAATTATGTGGGGGTAGACCTCAATACCGCTTCTAAAGAACTGCTGACCTATGTGTCTGGGATTACGGGTGCGATCGCAAATAACATCGTCACCTACCGAAACGAAAACGGAGCCTATCAAAACCGTCGTCAATTACTGAAAGTTGCCAAGCTCGGCCCCAAAGCCTTTGAGCAAGCAGCAGGGTTCCTCAAGATTCGGGACGGGAAAAACCCGTTGGATAATACGTCGGTGCATCCTGAGAGCTATGGGGTTGTTGATGCGATCGCTAAAGATATCCAGATCGATCTCAGCGAGATTAGCAAAATTCCGCAGCGCGTGAAGCCTGCTGATTTGAAGAAATACATCACTGAGACGGTGGGCGAACCCACCCTACGCGATATCTTGGCTGAACTGGAAAAACCAGGGCGAGACCCCCGCGCTGAGTTTAAGTACGCGACCTTCAAAGAGGGGGTGACGGAACTCTCTGATTTAAGCTCTGGCATGACGTTAGAGGGCGTCGTTACCAACGTCACTAACTTTGGTGCCTTTGTCGATGTCGGTGTTCATCAAGACGGCCTGATTCATATCTCTCAAATGGCAGATCGCTTCGTGAACGACCCCAAAGAGATTGTTAAAGTGGGGCAGGTGGTGACAGTACGAGTCATGGAGATCAACGAGAAGCTGAAGCGTATTGGTCTATCAATGCGGTCTCAGGGCTAGTATCAATCCAACACAGCCCAGAAACATGAATGTGTAGCGGCCCAAACCCCAGTTTGGCGCTAAAAATGGTGACATTAAACGGATAAACACAGAGAATAGAGCAAGGGGGATATTTCTAATGAGCGCTCAAGCCCAAACTTCATGATGCAGTGGTTTCTGATTTTTTATGTCAGCTTCAATTTTCTGGCAGCGATCATTTGCACTGCGATTGCATTTTTAGTCCAGCAAAAAACGGCTCAAGTTGACTGGGGCTTTCGGCTCTTTGCCTTGATGACGGCACTCTGGTGTGCAACCTCTGGCCTCTTTTTTCTAAACCAGAGCGTCAACGATTTCTGGATCTGGACCGGCATACAGCTCGTCGCCTATGTCTGGGTGCCTGTTTTGTGGTTTTACTTTATTCTTCAGTTCACAAGAAAGCCAACGCCATCCCCCATCCTATTGAGCTTGGTGCCCGTTGCGACCCTAATCGTCTACTGGACTCCAAGCTGGTCTGCCCTCATGTGGACTGTTTCACAGCAAAGCTGGATGTATGGGCTTGCCATTGCACAATACGAGCGAGGGCCGTGGTTCACGTTCATTCATTTACCCTACAGCTATGGGTTGATTTTTCTAGGCCATGCCTATTTAATCAGCACCATTTGGCAAAGTCGCAGGAAGCAAAGAAAGAGTACCTTACTGCTGCTCCTCTGTGGCCTTATCCCTCTACTTCTCAATGTCGTCACGCTATCACCCTTTTACAAGTCCTGGAGTTTCTTCGACTTGACGCCCATGGGTCTAGCCGTTAGCACCATTCTCTTTTGCTGGGGGCTATCTCACTACCAAGTGCTGCAGCGATCGCCCTTTGCATACCAACAGATTTTTGCTAGCTTGAATGACTCCGTTCTTGTCTTAGACGATGACCATCGACTCATTGAATTTAATACTGCTGCAGAAAATCTGCTCAACATAGACAACCGTGCCGTGGGCAAGTTAGCCCCAAGCCTCATTCCCTTCCTGCAAGACCAAGATTGGCATGAACTCCAGACAGAGGGCCAGATAGAAGCGAAATCCAATCAGATTTATTTTCAAATCAAAAGATCACCGATCCTGAGACGCAATAGTCCCTTGGGCTATATCTTAAGCATCGCAGATATCACTCAGTCTCGTCAGTTGCAAGAGCAAATTTTAAAGGGTGCTCTTTTATATGACAGTCTCACCGGACTGCCTAATCGCACGCTGTTTTTAGACCGCCTGAGACAGGCGATTAAACAGTATCGTCGCAACCCGAAGCTATCCATCGCCGTTGTCTTTATTGATGTTGATCGATTCAAAGCCATTAACGACTCATTGGGGCATACCGCTGGCGATGAGGTGCTCTTTCAGGTTGCCCAACGCCTACAGGGGTGCCTACGCAGCGAAGACACCCTAGCTCGTTTTGGCGGCGATGAGTTCACAGTGTTGGCGACAGAAACCTATCCGCAAGATATTAAAGCGCTGTGCAAACGATTGCAGATGGCTCTGCAAGCACCGATTTCTCTGGGCACCCATACCGTCAAAACCAGTGCCAGCATCGGAGTCGCCTTTGGAACGGCCCAGATCTCGATAGAGCAACTGGTGCAAAACGCAGATATTGCCATGTATCAAGCGAAATCCAACGGGAGAGGCACGCTGGCCGTTTTTGAGGAATCCTTTGCCAGCACAACGGTGCAACGAATGGAGCTGGAAGTTTCCCTGCGGCAAGCCTTAGAGCAAGAAGAGTTCTTTTTAGTTTTTCAGCCCATTGTTGCGATCGGTGACGGCAGCATTCAAGGGTTTGAGACCCTGCTGCGATGGCAGCATCCCACTCACGGACTGATTTCACCCACTGTTTTTATTCCCATTGCCGAAGAGATGGGCCTTATCTCTGCGATAGACCACTGGGTTCTTAAGCAGTCCTGTCTGCAGCTTCATGAATGGCAAATGAATGATCCTCATCTCAAACAGTTACAGATCAGCGTCAATTTATCCACGGCCAATTTCATGATTGCCAATCTCGTCTGCACGATTACCAAGATCTTAGAAGAGACCCATGTTTCAGG
>JBAUJD010000714.1:0-6963 GCA_049683515.1 Thermosynechococcaceae cyanobacterium
ACCAAAGACTTCGCCCAGGGTCTGTCCTATTATCCCATCGCGCAGTCTCTCAACCTGACGCAAGTTCCAGATCAAAAGACGACGGAGTTGCTCCGTACGGGTGAAGGAAGCTGGGCTGAGTCAACCCCCGATAGTGAGCAGCTTCAGTTTGATCCCAAGACCGATCGCCAAGGGCCATTGGTGCTTGGGGTTGCTGTTGAGTCAGCTAACCCGACCGCATCTTCTAGCCCGTCCCCTCCTGCGGCGGCCTCAAGCCCTACCGCGACGGCTCCCTCCCCTTCTGCACCAAGCTCCCAATCATCTGAGACGAAGCCCCCTGTCTCTCAATCTCCGGCGCGGCTGGTGGTGATTGGAGATTCTGACTTTTCTTCTTCTGGGCCATTTAAGCAAGTTCTCAACGGCGATTTGTTTCTCAATGCGGTGACTTGGCTAGGGGATGAGGATGAGAGTGCCTTGCTGTCCATTCGCCCCAAGGTGATTACCAATCGTCGTCTCGATATTACGCCTCGTCGGCGACAGTTTTTGAGTGCGTTGGGGGTTCTACTGCCGGTGAGTGCGTTGGGGGTGGCGGTCACCCTCTGGTGGCAGCGACGATAGGATCTATGAGCAGCGATGAAGTCTAATACTTTAATTTTGGTGATGATTGCGCTCCTGTTTGGGGGGGGCGTCTTTTTCTTTGATCGTCAGCAACAGGCGCAGAAATCTGAGACTGAGTCGGTAACGGCGACACCGTTATTTAGCTTCAGTGAGGACGAAGTGCAGCGCCTACGCATTACCACGCCGACCCAAACGCTAGTGTTCAAGAAGGTCACCAGCGGACCGTCGGCTTGGAGCCTAGAAGCACCAGAGGTTGCTCCGGCAGATGAAGCTGCGGTCCTGTTTCTGGTTAATCTCTTAGTAACCGCGCAGCGCGATCGCATCCTTAAGGCTCCTGCTCAGCAGTTCAAAGAATTTGGCCTAGAACCGCCGACGGCGACGGTGGTGGTGATGCTCAAAAACCAGCAAAGCCACACCCTGGTCATCGGTGGCAAGGACTTTAACCAAAAGAAGGTCTATGCTATTGCTGATCCGCCAAACGCTGCGACCGAAAAAAATGCCGTTACCTTGGTGCCGACGACGTTTTTAGATGCGATCGCACGTCCGCTCTCAGAATGGAAGTACAGCCCTCCGGCACCGCCAACTCCCACCGCGCCCCCATCACCGTGATGTCCACCGCCAGACTCCTGATTTCCTGCCCTGATCAACAGGGATTGGTCGCCAAAATCTCAAATTTTATCTATGCCAATGGTGGCAATATTATCCATGCCGATCACCATACTGACTTTGTGGTGGACCGATTTTTGACCCGTATTGAGTGGCAGTTAGAGGGGTTTAAGCTGCCTCGGGCGTTGATTGGTCCGGCCTTTCAGGCCATTGCTGACCCCCTAGAGGCGACCTGGGAGCTGCACTTTTCTGACACGATCCCTCGGATTGCCATCTGGGTCAGCCGCCAAGATCATTGCCTCTACGATTTAATCCTGCGTCAGCGAGCGAAGGAACTGCAGGCCGAAATCGTGGTGATTATGAGCAATCATGAAAAATTAGGGGATATAGCGACCCAATTTGGAATAGACTTCCATCATATTCCGATCTCGGTCGAGACCAAGGCCGAGCAAGAGGTGAAGCAGTTAGCGCTACTGGGGCAATACAACGTTGATCTGGTCGTGCTCGCCAAGTATATGCAGATTCTCAGCGCTGACTTCATTTACCAGTTTTCTCAAATTATTAATATTCACCATTCTTTTTTACCCGCATTTGCGGGTGCTAACCCTTACCAGCGTGCCCATGAGCGCGGTGTCAAAATTATTGGAGCGACGGCCCACTACGCTACAGCAGACCTTGACCAAGGCCCGATTATTGAGCAAGACGTGGTTCGGGTTAGCCATCGTGATGAAGCCAAAGATCTGATCCGCAAAGGCAAAGATATGGAACGGGTGGTCTTGGCTAGAGCCGTACGGCTCCATCTGCAAAACCGAGTCTTGGTCTATGGCAATCGTACGGTGGTGTTTGGTTAACGCGTTCTATTTGCGATCGCAGACTGATTCGCCTGAAGGTGGTTGAGCCTAACGATTCCCAGTCGCGGTCTAGCCTGTCTAGTAGCGCCTTTACTAAGTCCCCTAGAATTACTTTGGCTCTTTCGTGCTCAGGGAGTGGGGCTATTAGAGTCAAAGCTGAAAGCAATAGAGCACTTAGGAGTGCGACCTTAACCACTCCTCTAGCTCCGCAATCTCAGAGCAATCAAGTAAAGCTTCACCCAGGCTCTCAAGGCGAGATAAAGACAACGCCCGTACTTGAATTTCAAGTTCAGATTCAATCGCACCAAAGCGACGAGAAATGAGACGCATGATAAGCGCTAACTCTCCTTCCTGTCGTCCTTCTTGTCGTCCTTCCTGTCGTCCTTCCTGTCGTCCTTTTTGCTCTCCTTCTTGCAAAATCTCTTGGTAAATCACAGACTCACGCATAATTCCCTCCTGAAACACAGCTCGAATAAAATCTTTCTTGAACCGTAATCCTGCTAAAACTTGGGCGTAGGCCGAAACTTCTTGCCGCTGTTGCAATGACTCTATTATACTCAGGCGCTCAGCCACCCGATTGAGCAACTGCTCTGAATCGTTGGTAGTGGTGAGGGTTGCCAGCGGCAACAAAGACGGATCTCGTAAAAACAGCTCTGGGTCTTGCTCCCAAATCTTGATGACTCGGTATTCATGGCGAGTTGTCCCTAGCACGAACGCAGTCTCAATTTCAATATCCTTCGGAGGGGGACGTAAAAGGACCAACACCTGCTCAATCGGGACTCGATACAGCCGATAGAGCCGCACCCAATAATCTAAAAGTCGCAGTGGCAAAGGAGGCTCACTGTCGAGCTTGACTTGAAACTCAAGGTGCAAAATCGAGCCTTGGAGTTGCAAAAAAGTGACGGCATCTGCCCGAATGGGTTCAATACTCAACTCTGACTTGAGAACTTGAACGGTCTCAATTGGTTGTCCTAAGATCCAAGTGGCAAAGCGCTCTGGATGCTTTTCAGCTAGAAGCTTACAGAGATTATCAAAGGCCATTGGAAGCTGAGTCTAAAGTGCAGAGTCATCTTATCCCATAACCCAGTTATCGTAGTGAGAGTACTGCAACTCAATATGTACTCGCTAGGCTGGGGGCATCCTCTAGCCTGTTGTTGCTTAGTCATGATGCCATTACCGCTACCAAGTGGATAATCTTTATAATTGGGCTACTCTTGTACGGTGAGATCGCAAGTTAAAAAGATCGTTATCGTCCTTTTTTGGGTATTCTGTGACATAAGTATACTCATGGCTGACGCAGACTCTACACTGAGTGGAGTAATGGCTGACTAGAAATGCGATCGCACGTTAGGTTTTTGGCATGACCCAATCTCGACCCCAACTTATTATTCGTGCTGGGGAGTCTGAGCGCCTGTATTGGCAAGATTTATGGCGTTACCGGGAGCTATTTTACTTCCTGGCTTGGCGCGATATTCTGGTGCGCTATAAGCAGACGGTAATTGGGATTGCTTGGGCGTTGCTGCGGCCTTTGTTGACCATGATTGTATTTACGGTGGTGTTTGGGACAATTGCAAAGCTGCCGTCGGAGGGAGTACCTTATCCAATTTTGGTTTTTTCTGGGCTGTTGCCATGGCAGTTTTTTAGCAATGCCCTGCTGGAATGCAGCAATAGCCTATTAAATAATAGTAATTTGCTCTCTAAGGTATATTTCCCTAGACTTATTATTCCGACTAGCTCTGTTATTGTAAGCTTTGTTGATTTTCTGATTTCTGGGATGATTTTGTTGGGGTTGATGGCTTTTTACAATTTTGTGCCGACCTGGAGAATTATGGCTTTGCCTGCATTTACGTTGATGGCTTTTTTGGCGGCGATGGGTGCTGGGTTATGGTTGGCCGCGTTGAATGTGCAGTATAGAGATTTTAGATTTGTTGTTCCTTTTTTAATACAGTTTGGGCTTTATTTATCTCCGGTTGGATTTAGTAGTAGTGTGGTGCCTGAGAAGTGGCGCGTTTTGTATTCGCTAAACCCTATGGTAGGTGTGATTGATGGGTTTAGGTGGTGTATTGTGGGTCAGTCTGGTGCTTTTTCGGGATGGACCACGATGCTTTCATTAGCTTTCATTTTGGCGATCTTTAGCAGTGGAATCTGGTACTTCCGCAAGATGGAACGAACCTTTGCTGATGTAATTTGAGAAGGGGGAGATAATCGGTGTCTGATACGGTCATCAAGGTTGAAAATCTTAGTAAGAAATATACTATTAGGCATCAACAGTCTCAACAATATACATCGCTAAGAGATGTAATTACTGAAGGTGTTCAATCTATAGGCCGTCGTTTGACTGGCGCTAAGCAAGATTCTTCAAAGAGTTCAACACAGGAAGAGTTTTGGGCGCTGAAGGATGTTTCGTTTGAGGTGAAGCAGGGAGATCGCATTGGTATTATTGGACGCAATGGTGCAGGAAAGTCTACATTGCTCAAGATTTTAAGTCGCATTGTAGAACCAACTACAGGTGAAATTACTTTGAATGGGCGAGTTGCTAGCTTATTAGAAGTAGGTACGGGATTTCATCCTGAGTTGACGGGGCGCGAGAATATCTACCTCAATGGTGCAATCCTAGGAATGAGCCGATTGGAGATTCAAAAGAAATTTGATGAAATAGTTGATTTTTCCGAAGTAGAAAAGTTCTTAGATACACCTGTTAAACGTTATTCGTCAGGGATGTATGTGCGATTAGCATTTGCTGTGGCAGCCCACCTAGATCCAGAAATTTTAATTGTAGATGAAGTTCTAGCTGTTGGAGATATAAAATTTCAAAAAAAATGTCTAGGTAAAATGAGTAAAATTGGAGAAGATGGTAGAACAATAATTTATGTAAGCCATAACATGGAAACGGTTACTCGACTATGCAATAGCGCTTTGCTGTTAAACAATGGAATATGCAAGACAAAAGGAAATTCTTCTAAAGTTATTGACACATACATGCAGACCAATCTTTGTAAAGTTGGCATTAAAAAATGGGAAAATCTAGATTTAGCTCCTGGAAATAACATCGTTAAATTACACCAAGCTAGAGTTCATGACGAAAATAACAAAGAAGTTACGAACATAAATATCTGTAATTCTCTAGCAATTGAAATAATTTTTGAAGTGTTCGATTCAAATCATATTTTGATTGCAGGATTTAACTTTTACAACTCAAATGGCGTTAATTTATTTGACTCTCACGAACAAACTGAAAAATGGAGGTATATTGAACGACCTAAAGGTATTCATGAATGCAAAGTTTGGATACCTGGCAATTTCTTGGCTGAGGGACTTATTCAGGTTAGTGCCGCAGTCTTTACTCTTGAGCCATTTACAGTTCATTTTCAAGAACGGGAAATATTGACATTCAATGTATATGATGATTTAAAGGAGGATTCTGCGAGAGGGAGTAAATATACCGGAGATTTTCCAGGGTTATTAAGACCAAAACTAAAATGGGATTCTGTTTATATTGGATAAATCAATATTTGCTTCATTAGTATCATATCAAAATTTTAGTATCTATCTCTGAAATATTAGATTGTAAGCAAAACAATGATTTGTAACTGTTGCGGCTCCAATAAGTTTAATTCTGAAGAAGTTTTATGGGATAAGCTCATTCAAGATTGGAGCTTATCAGAGTATGAAGTCAATTATATAAATCGTCAACAAGGTTACACTTGCGATCATTGTGGATCAAGCTTGAGAGTAATTGCGCTTGCAACAGCTATCATGAGAAATTTTAATTACGAGGGAAAGTTTAAAGACTTTGTAAGAAAAAGAAGTTTTAAGAATCTTAAAATCTTAGAAATAAATCCTGCTGGGTGCTTATCCCAATTTTTTAGTGGGTTTAAAAAACATACACTAATTTCATATCCAGATATAGACATTATGACGATGCCATATGGAGATCAACAATTTGATTTAATCATACATTCAGATGTACTGGAGCATGTTGAAAATCCAGTCAAAGGATTATGTGAATGTTATAGAGTATTAAAAAAAAGTGGAATCTGTATTTTTACAGTTCCAATAATTGTAGATAGAACAACCATTTCTAGAATAAATAAGGTGGCTAGCTATCACGGTTCATCAGAAAATAATGAATCAGATTTACTTGTACATACTGAATATGGAAGTGATGCATGGAAACAAGTAATTCAAGCTGGCTTTTCAGAATGTAGAATTTATTCGCATGAATATCCTAGTGCAAATGTACTAACAGGAGTGAAATAAGTAAATTGCCTAACAAAAAATGATAAAGATGTATTCTTTGTTTAAAGGTTAAAGAAAGAATCAGTATTCGCTTTGATTATATTAAGAATTACTTGAACATAAGCTATAGTCACAGCTTTGCCCCGTCCTAAAATCAGCCATTTAATCAGCTACATCTTGTTATAGTTGTATAGATTTCTAAAGGGCTTAATAATAATTTTTATGACTATATTCATTTCAAAAAAGGACCGCTAGTACTTATGAAGACAACAGAGAATGGTCAAGATATTTGGAAGGGTGAAAGATTGGAAACTCATATATATAATGAAGTTGCTGTTGAACATCTGCATAGATATGCAATTACAATGGAGCTTGTAAAGGGTAAAAAAGTTTTAGACCTAGCATCAGGAGAAGGATATGGCTCCAGCCTTATGGCTCAAGTGGCAAGTCACGTAACTGGAGTTGATATATCACAAGAAGCATTGGATCATGCACGCAAGAAATATCTAAAAAGCAATTTACTCTTCTTACAAGGTTCAGCAGATAACATCCCTGTTGAATCTAACACAATCGATATTGTAGTAAGTTTTGAGACGATTGAACATCATGATAAACATGAGGAAATGTTATTAGAAATAAAGCGTATCTTAAAGAGCGATGGCCTTTTAAT
>JBAUJD010000715.1:0-6154 GCA_049683515.1 Thermosynechococcaceae cyanobacterium
ATCTTGGCCACGTTTGATACTCCTTGCAATGGATAAATAACGGCCTATTCGGCTTCGACGGTCATTGGAGCTTCAATGGCTAAATCGTCTAGTCCCGCTAGCATCTCTAACTCATCGAGTCCTTCAAGACCTTCAAGATCGGGCAATTCAGCGAGGCTCTCTAGCGCCTCTAAAGAATCGGTAGACAGCATTTCCTCAAACGGTGCCTCCTCCGGCATCGAAGCGGCAGCTTCTACCAAAGGCTGCGCTTCCAATTCCATCGCCATCTCTGGCTCAGAAGGCTCATTGGCTCCCTCAAAATCATGCGTCAATTCTGCTTCAGGCTGGCTCATCTCTTCTGAACTCTCAGATAGATCGGATAATCCATCAAGCCCCTCAAGATCGGGCAATTCAGCGAGGCTCTCTAGCGCCTCTAGAGAATCTGTAGACAGCATTTCCTCAGACTGTGCCTCCTCCGACATCGGAGCGACAGCTTCTACAAAAGGCTGCTCTTCCAATTCCATCACCATCCCTGGCTCAGAAGGCTCCTCGGTCCCTTCGAGTTCACTGGTTAATTCTGGTTCAGCCGGAGTAACAACCTCTTCCGATGCTTCAGGATCAAGCTCTGCATCGGGGTCTGTAGTCCAGACGCTTTCTACGGAGTCTGTTTCGTCTGCGGCTTCAGCCACAGTGACTTGACTAACGCCCAAACGCATCATGATCGTATCGTGATCTTGCTTCTCTTCAAGGCAAGCTTCAGCTACCTTGAGACGCTCGGCCAATCCCAAAACAAAGGCATTGTGAGGCGCACCCATCGATTCACAGGCGGTCTGCACACAATGCAGATCTTGCCCAGTGAGCTGGCTAAAGAACGCACTCAGCAAACCCGCCTCTGTAAAACAAGTCGGCTGCTCAGATGCACCCTGCTTTTGACGAGCTTGAGCAAAGGCAGAGTTTTGAACCGTGGCGACGATAAAGCCCTGATCATAGGCCGCAAAGTCTAAGTTTAAAACACCCCAGCCATAGGTCTTCCAACACTGCTTAACGCACTGAAGAAATTCCACCATTTCCATGTCAGCTAAGGGCTTGCCATAGTGAGTGCTCACCTCTTCGGCAAAGCGGCGATAAAAGTATTTACCCCACCAGCGTCCACATTGGAACATCACCAAACCCGCAGCAGAACCAACCTCGTCTTCAAGGCTAGTGTAGAGGGCTTCTAATAGGGTGTCAGGGAGAGCAATCAGACGACTACCCTGACGATTTTCGATCAGGCCCAATTCGTAATCACTCTGTACATAGGCTCTGGGGGCAAAGTAATTGCCTGGTAAACGCTCTTTTTTTAGTAATTCAGCAACTGCAATCATGAGTTGTTCTCTTTTTCGTTACAGGACTAAGCTGCGGTCACCAGTGCGGTGCCCACGAGGATCTGATGGGTTTGAGTCAAATAAGGCTGCATTAAAGCCCACTGCTGTGCGGACAGAATATCCTTGAGGCGGGCCTCTAACAGTTGGCTAAGCTGATGCTCTAGATCGACAAGCTGATGAGCCTGCACAATATCGGTGAGCCACTCCAGCAACCGGTACTGAAGAAAGGCTGGGTCATTGAGCAACATTGCCATCGCACCGTAGCGGAGGGCTGCGATCCAGTGCTCCAAAGCTTTTTCCTGCTTCTGAGGGCTTTCGCCCGACTGAGCAAGCTGATCGGCAATCGGCTGCCAAATCTTAGGTTCTTGGTCGCGCAGCAGCTCATAGGTTTCCAGCCGCTGGGCAAGAGAACTGACATGCTGTTTAAAATCAGCCATTTCAGATCCCTGGAGGAAATGATCTTCTGCATCTAGCAGAAATCGTTCAAAGTCAGTGTGCATAATTGCCCCTAAAACAAATCAGAGAGGTCAGAGAGATTTAAGTCACTGTCGTTAGTAACAGTGTCAGGAGAGTTAAGTTTGGGAATTGCAGCAATTTCAGGTTGCGCTTCCCAGGTGAAGAATTCAAAAAATTGGTTGACGGGTAAGGTTGAAGTGAGGGTGACGGGGTAGGTCTCAACCTGAGTCTCAGGTGAACCGAGGCTCACCTGAGAGACACTAATGGGCTGCGGGCGACCATCCCAGTTCCCTTGCCCCAGAAAAGCCTGAACCTTCTGGCACTGCCAGGATTCGGACTGCGGATAAGATTGGGGCACACTAGAGTCCTGAGGGAGTGAAGGAGAAGGAGTGGGTAGCTGAGGTAGCTTCGTTCCCTGCCAATTGCACTGCCGCAGAAAATCTTGGACAGTGGAAAACTGCCAGTCCTGCTGATGGCTCATGCAAGATACTCCCCACTGTGCAAGCGCTTTTCAATATCACGCATGGAGGCTCCTTCGTTTTGCCAGAAGGTGGCGGCATCGATGCGATCTTTCTTACCCAGCAGAAACTTGCAATAGGTTTCGCCCATCGCATAGCACTGCAGCTCGATACAGCTCATATCTTTTTGGATCAGGCTGCTAAAGAAACCTGCAAAGAGTCCGGCATAGATGTGACAGACGGGTTTGCCAACATCTCCTAAAGTACGGGCAACGGCAGAATCAAAAATATTGATGAACATGAACCCATTTTTCTGATCACTGAGATCGACTTCCCAATTTCCCCAACCTTGGCTGGTGAAGGGCCACCACCAAGCTTCTAAAGCAAAGGTTGGATTACACTCCCGTAGACCCATGCCATAGTCTTTTTCAAACCAATTCTGGAAGAAAGCGGCATCGCGTTCGCCCCAGGCTTTGCCAATGTTGTACATGACCACAGCCGAGGCACTACCCACCTCTTGCTCTAGTCCTTCGATCATTGCAAGGATAAAATCTTCGCTTGCAAGAATATTACGGGATTCATTCCAGTCAGTAATCGTTCCCTGTTCGGGCTGAAAGCTAAAGAAATCTTCAAAACTATAGTGATGGCGCTTTGATGGATATCTTTGCTTGAGTGAGTGGGCGGACGGGTCGAGACGCACTCCAGATTGGGGCGTCACTGCAGTGGGTGTAAAAACCATCTGTCACTGATCCTATTGTCATAAGTAAACTGATGTCTTACCTATGGTTCCCACTCGCATTTAGAGATCTTCGCTTTGGTTTAAATTCCTTTATCAATTATTTAGAATCTGTCTAAAATAGATCGATATCTAGTTGTTTTCACTTAGATATCGGTTGCGTTCGTTGGGTGAAGGTCGCGATTTCAAACACCGCAAAGCCCATAAGTACAAAGTAGAAATGAGGGTCTAACGTAGAGAGGCTGTTGATTAGGGCTAACCGACCAACAAGGATTCTTCAGGGTAATGGATCTTTCTCGGCTTAGGGTTGCCAAGGAGCACTGACATCAGCAGCAAAATACCGACTCGCCCCATATACATCGTGGCAACCAACATCAGTTTGGCGGCGGTGGAGAGGCTAGTGGTAATTCCGGCAGATAGGCCTACTGTGGCAAAGGCCGAGACCACCTCAAATAAAATCTGAATAAAGTCAACCTCAGGATCGGTGAAGGCAATCAGGGTGGTCACCGTTACCACGGTCATAATGGACCCTAGAAAGACACCAATGGCTTTCAGAATCAAAGGGAATGGAATGGCTCGTTCATACATGCACACCTCTTCATGCCCTCTGAGAATGGCCTGGGTGCTGCTGGCCAAAATGCGTAGCGTGGTTGTTTTGAGACCGCCACCGGTGCCACCGGGACTGGCCCCCACAAACATGAGGGCAATGGTGACAAATAGCCCTGATGTCGTCATGCTACCCACGTCGATGGAATTAAATCCTGCGGTGCGAGCAGTCATCGATTGAAACCAAGCCGCTAAGATTTGTTCATTCAGCCGTAGAGCACCCAGCGTATCGGGGTTGCGAACTTCAATCAAGAAGAACGTGACGGTGCCCAATCCTAGCAGCAGCAGCGTAGTGCTGGTGACCACCCGGAAATTAAGCGAAAAAACCATGCGCTCTTTTTTGCCGGCGATGCGATCGCACATCCACAAATAAGCTTCAAACAAGGTCTCGTAACCGATGCCGCCAAAAATGACGAGCGCCGGAATCACAAGATGCATCAATAGTGACGACTGATACCCCGTCAAGCTATCAGAGAATAAACTAAACCCAGCATTATTCCAGGCACTGACGCTGTGAAACAGCGCAAACCAAATCCCTTGAGGCCAGCCGTACTGAGGCACAAATACCCACAGCAGCATAAAGAGGCCCGTCAGTTCAAACAGCAGAATAGTGGCAATAATAGACTGCACCAATTGGGCACTTCCCTGCATCTTGCGCCGATCTAGCGATTGCTGCAGCGCAATCTTGTCCCGCAGACCAAACCGGCGACCGAGCAGCAACAGCAAAAAAGTAGTAGACACCATATAGCCCAGCCCACCAATCTGGATCAGGGCCAGAATAATAGCCTGTCCCAACGGGGAAAAATAGGTGCCCGTATCCACAACAATATGCCCCGTCACGCACACCGCCGATGTCGCGGTAAAGAGTGCGACGACAGGGCTATTCCACTCGCCGCTGCTGATGGAAAAGGGCAGCAGTAGCAAAAAGGCACCCACTGCAATTAGGACGATAAAACCCAAACAAATCGTTCGAGAAACGGTCATGTCAGGTGGCCCTCAACGGTCTGATGTGTCGCAATATCGAACGCCGGCATCTTTCAGCCGCTGCAGCGCTTCTGCGAGGCGATCGTCGCCAGCGATCAGGCTAATGCGGACATACCCTTCGCCGCCGGAGCCAAAGGCATTACCAGGGGTAACCACAATGCCCGTTTCGCTAATCAACTGCAGTGCAAAATCAGTAGACCCCATACCCACCGGGCAAGGCATCCATAGATACATCGTGGCCTGGGTTTTGGGCACCTGCCATCCTAACTCGGCCAACCCTTCAATTAAAAAGTCACGGCGATTGCGATAGCGATCTTGCACAACCTGAAGATAGCTATCAGGGAGATTCAACGCCGTTTCAGCCGCGGATTGAATGACTGAGAAAATACCGTAGTCTAGGTTCGTTTTCAGAGTCCGCAGCCCCTGAATGATGTGGCGATTGCCCACCACAAAGCCAACCCGCCAACCCGCCATATTATAGGTCTTCGAAAGGGTATGAAATTCAACCCCAACCTCTTTACCACCTGGAATTTCGAGCAGGCTCACGGGCTGATAGCCATCAAAGGATAGCTCTGCATAACAAAGGTCGTGAACCAGCAAAATATCGTATTTGCGGGCGAAGGCCACCATCTCCTCAAAGAAAGATCTCGGAGCCACAGCCGTGGTGGGATTGGAGGGATAATTAAAGTACAGAATCTTGGCGCGGCGGGCAATGGATTCAGGACTCGCGACCAAATCAATCAGCCAGTCATTCTCGGCGGTTAATAAAAGCTCATGCAGCTCAGCTCCAGCTAAGGCGGGGCCGCGAAAGTGGGGCGGGTAAGCAGGGTTAGGGACTAAAACCACATCGCCTGGGTTGACGTAGGCAAGGGCTAAGTGGGTGAGTCCTTCCTTAGAACCCAGCAGCGGCAACGCTTCACCGTCAGGGTTAAGCTCCACATCATAGCGTCGCTTATACCAACTCGTGATGGTTTTGCGAAAGCTAGCGGTGCCTTCAAAGGGGGGGTAGCCATGATATTCCGGGTTTTTAAAAGCCTCGATCGCAGCATCAATGACGGGCTGGGGCGCATATCCATCGGGGTTTCCCATGCCTAAGTCGATCAGATCAATCCCCTGTAGACGCGCCTGCGTTTTCAGTTCATCTAAACGAGCAAATACATAGGGAGGCAGAGCACTCAGTCGCTCGGCAGGCGCAATCCAGTCTAAGCTCATGAACGGCCCTCATTGAAGCCCGTAGGGCGATGTTGCTCTATGCCTTGACGACTGGGATAACTCGCGGGTGCGGTTGTCGAAATCATCGCGGCCATCAGTTGCTCTGGAACCACATTAAAGGGTAAATGATGGAGGTCGGACTGAGGCTCACAGGCCACGTCTGCAGCCTGTCTCAGAGTCTGCAGCGGAACCTCTGCCATCCCTAAATCAGCCAAGGTGGTGGGCAGGCCAATCTGCTGATAAAACGTTAAAAGCTGGTGTCGAGCCGTCATGGCTAGTTGACTCCCTTGCAGCATCTCTTCTAAGCGAAGCTGAACCAGAATACCATAGGCGACTTTCTCACCGTGAAGACTGGCCTT
>JBAUJD010000716.1:0-1953 GCA_049683515.1 Thermosynechococcaceae cyanobacterium
ACCACCAACAGAGCTGTTTCAAAGTCATGAGAGGAAATCCAGAACTATGATTCCTGCGTCTTGAGGTCTTCGGAACATCAACTGTTCCCAACGAGCTATCAAGGCTTCTGATTTCTCTGTGACGAACTTGAAACAGCCTTGGCCGACGACCACTATGATGTCGTATTAATGGACTGCAATATGCCCACGATGGATGGCTACAAAGCAACACAAATTCTTAGGCAGCGAGAAGGACAAGAGCGGCATACGGTCATTATCGGCTTGACGGCAAATACGCAGAGCGGCGATCGCGAAAAGTGCCTACGTGCTGGGATGGATGACTATTTAGCTAAGCCTGTGATGATCAACGATTTGCTAAAGGCGATCGCTGCAACGACGACCTGCAGCCCCTGACCTCAAGCCGCTTCAAATTGTAAATGTATCTAGCGAATAGTTTTTCCATTGCTTTTGGATTCGCTCGACCACAAAAGGGGTGACCGCCAGTTGGGGTTGGCTGCCGGAGGCAACATCAATTCGTAAATAAGAGTAGGGTCTACGTTTTTGAGCGCCATGACCATTGCGCCCGACGAACAGTTTAGATTGAGCAATGATGCGCTTTTTATCTGTGCCCCTCAGGTCTGGGCCTTGAGACTTTTGCCGTCTGAGACTAAACCCACTGCCGCCGCAGACCATCCAGTTGAGATTAGAATCGGCGTGGCCGGTCTCTTGGGTGCGTAAATATTCTAGGCAGTGGGCATGGCCGCTCAGCATTAAATCGACGAGCGAGCGATTTTCTGGGATGGGTGCGATCGCGTCGCTAACTGCATCCAGTACGCGCTGCAGATTCTCACGAATCGCCAGCGTTTGCCCTTGGTCCCATTTTGTTGCCTCCGTCACGTAGGGCGGGTGATGAAAGTAGAGAATGCGTCCGCGCACCTCATCATCATTCCACGATGCAATGAGCTGCTGCTCTAGCCACCGAAGCTGTTCGAGATCAATCTCAGGCTGTTTCGTGGTTTCGAGCTGTTTTTCGATATCTCGAATTTGCTCTTCAATCTGCTCTGCCTTGGCATAGAGATCGTCAAGCTGTTCAGAATCAGACTGATCGGACATCGCCTTGGGCGCAGCTTCAAGTAACTGCAGGCGCTCTTGCCCTAGCTCATTGCGCTGGGCCTCTAGCTGACGCCGCCGCAGATCACCGGCCTCCCCTTTGGGAAGAGGTGGAGGGCTGTTAAAGGTATTCGAGTCCAAAGCAAAAAAGTCAATGCCGCCGTAGCGAAACCTGTAGTAGCGGTTCGGGAGGCGCGTAAAGTCTCCGGGCCGATAACTCAAACAGGCTCCTGTTTTCGTTGTTGCACAGTAGTGATGGTCTAAATGCTGCTGAAGCTGAGACTCATTGACGCCTTTGAGATAGTCTAAAAATGCCCTTGCGTAGGCGTCACCGGCATAGGATCCGTGCCAGCCTATGTCTATATCAAGCTGATTTTTAAACAGACTGCGAATCGGGAGCGTTGCCTGTGAAAGCAGTCCCCAAATTAGCGAAAGGTCATAGTAATCGTGATTGCCAGGAACTGGCAAAATAGGATGCTTAAAGACCATCTGGTCATAGGCAATGCGCTCTGGTGCGTCGCCGCCCACTAAGAAGTCTCGATAGGGTTCAATGAAGTTCTCAAAATACTGTTCGCTAGACCCCACCAGATAGATTACGTCGCCGGTATGGAGCGTGAAGCGACTCTCTGGTATTTGAGTCATCATGCTTTCGGCAACGCGGCGCTGAGGGCTGTCGCCTCGATGGCGTCCGGCACCGCTGTCGCCCACCACTAAAAACGAGAACTCAGCATCGTCAGCCCTGCCGTCGTCAATGACCAGTTGTGTTTGATCGATGTTGTGCTTCAGACAAAGGGGATGCTGCCATCGCACCCGGTCCCGCATTTTTTGAATTTTCTGAGCGATGGAGGGGTCAGAGGCTAACTG
>JBAUJD010000717.1:0-2088 GCA_049683515.1 Thermosynechococcaceae cyanobacterium
CGAGCAGTGGATTTGTTTATCTGGCACTTTGGAGAAGTGGAACGATGTCGTAGCGCGTGGCTACTCACTCGATTACCTAAAAAAGATAGTTAAGCGTAATGGAGGTAGGTAATGATTTCCATTAACAGCGTCTACAGCCAGTTAGAACAACAAACAGATTATATTTCGGTGGTGGAACTGGCAATGATGCTAGAAGCGAATACCTCAGAGGTTAGACAGAGATTGAATGAGTTGGGCGATCGCGTAGCTCAGAATGAACACGATGAATGGTGCGTGGTCGGCGAAGTGGTAGAAAAACTCAAACTATCCCCTCTGTCAGCTTCAGAAATTGAAGAAAGAAACGAGCTAGAAAACACCGTACAACAGGCATTTTTCTTGGCAGGTCAGAGTTTAAAAGTTCTGAGAGATCGCAAATTGTACCGTGAGACTCACGCTACTTTCGAGTCTTATGTACGCGATCGCTTTGATTTTACTAAAAGAAAGGCTTATTATCTGATTGATGCGTCTAAGGTAGTAGAGAATCTTAGGACTTACGCAAAAGAAAAATTTGATTGAGGTAAAGCAAACAAGTTAAGGTCTAGATTATGGCAAATAAAATGACTTGTTTAGATTACTGCCAATATCTTCTAGCGACTCAGATAAACTATACTCTGACTAACTATGCCGACCATAGTGACAAATTCAGCCACGACCAAATTAACCGTTTTCTCAGAGGAGAGAAAATTACACCCAGAAAAATATGGGATAATGTAGAGTCACATTTAGCTACTACTGAGTCAGGATATCTAATTTTTGACGATACGGTGTTGGACAAGAATTTCTCATTCAAAATTGAATTAGTCCGACGACAGTATAGTGGTAACGCCAAGAAAATAATCAAAGGAATTGGAGTAGTTACCTGTATCTACGTTAATCCAGTAATTGACCAATTTTGGTTGATAGATTACCGAATCTATGAGCCTGACAATGATGGCAAGAGCAAATTAGAACATGCTCAAGATATGTTGCTTAATGCAGTACATCACAAACAGCTTCCATTCAAAGGAGTTTTAATGGATACTTGGTATGCTACCAAGAAAGTAATGTTGCTGATTGAGTCCTTGAACAAGCAATATTACTGTCCTCTTAAAAATAACCGTCAAGTAGATGATTCTTGCAACGTTAAGTCATACCAGCGAGTTGATAGCTTGGAGTGGAATCAACAAGAATTAGACTTGGGTAAAACGGTTAAAATTAAAGGCTTTCCCAAAGAACACAAGGTAAAACTGTTTCGGGTTGAGGTGTCTACCCACCGCACGGATTATGTCGTTACTAACGATTTAACTCAAGATTCTACTGAGGCGACACAAAAGGCGTGTCGCTGGCGATGGAGAATTGAGCAGTTGCACCGCGAGGGCAAACAACTGACAGGTTGGGAAAAATGTCAGTGCCGTAAGGCAAGAATTCAGCGTAATCATATTGGTTGCGCCTTACTTGTTTGGGTTCGTTTAAAGTATTTGGCGATCGCTAGTCATTCTAATGTCTATCAGCTTAAACATGGTCTTCTTCAAGATTATTTGGTTCAGCAGTTAAAAAATCCTTCTCTCAAAATGATTCTTGCGTAAGTCCTATGACTTATTCTTTTGATGACTTCCTTCGCGATGTTGATGCCGAATTACTCACCCTGCTTGGTAAGACTCATTTAGAGGAGATCAGCAAAAACATGAATCAAGAAATAGCAGAAATGGCAATTCGTGAAGCAAGAGAAACCGTTGATTACAACACCATGGGATATTCTCTGGACTATTTTATAGACAAAATAAACCAGAAACAGATAGATAATTTTCGTTGGGATAAAACGCAACAATCTTATTTTATCGAGTCATTATTGTTAGGCTTGCCTATTCTTAATGTCGTAATTGATGATAATCATGATGAATTAAACATAATAGATGGAAAGCAGAGAGTCTACACGGCACTTAATTTTATTAATGGCAATCTAGAACTTCAAGACTTGAAGAGTTTAAGTTCTTTGAATGGCTTCGCTTTTAAAGATTTAGCTCTGTCTAGACAAAGGAAGTTTAAAAGGATTCCTGTTCGTGCGATCGC
>JBAUJD010000718.1:0-4752 GCA_049683515.1 Thermosynechococcaceae cyanobacterium
GGCACCCGCCGCTCAATGGACAGGTATCTGAGCAGATCAGCATAGCGCTCTACCTGACGACGGCTGTTAATGAAAATCAGATTTTTATCGCCCCGCAGCGCCTGGAAAAGATCGCTAGCAATCTCTACTGCATCGGCGGAGGGCTGTAGATCGGTTTCATCTTTAAGGGCATCATCAACCTCGTCCTCCTCTTCAAAAGCGGGCTTTATATACCCTCGAATCTGCAATTTTACATCCTGATCTTTACTGCCAGACTGAATAAGCTGGATTCCCTGACCGTGACCGGGGCGCAGGAATTCCGCTGCTAGAGACATATCCCCCAGCGTTGCGCTCAGGCCCACGCGCATGATGCGCCGCCCTACCACCAACTCGACCCGATGCATGAGTGACTGCATCTGGCGTCCGCGCTCGGAACCAATGAAAGAGTGCATTTCGTCAATGACGATGTACTGCAAATCTTTAAATAGTTCGGCAAGCTGCGTGCCTCTGAGTACAAACAGGGCTTCTAGCGATTCTGGGGTAATCAGCACCACCCCAGACGGGTTTTCGAGGACGCGCTTCTTTTTGCTAGAGGCAATGTCGCCATGCCAAGCGGTAACCGGAATATTGAGGCCGTCCCCAATTTCTGCCAGCCGTCGGTGCTGGTCGTTAATGAGCGCCTTGAGAGGGCTAAGACCAATCACTTGAATGCTGTTGCCGGGATGGGTGACAAGCTGCGAAAAGACAGGAAGAAACGCGGCTTCGGTCTTACCGCCTGCGGTGGCGGCGGTGATGATCACATCAGACTTCCGGGCCAAAATGGGCGGCACGGCGGCGTCTTGGATAGGGCGCAGACCAGGCCAGCCTTGGGCATGAATCCAGCGCTGAACCTGCTCGTGGAGCTGATCAAAGCCGGTGGTTTTAGAGGTGGGGGCGATCATGGGGGTTGTTGGGGTTGCGATCGCCTCTACTAAAGCCTATTTCAGCACTTTAATAAAGGGGGGCCGCTTTCCAACAGATCCCATGGGAGCCTTAGCGGGAACCACGCCCTGTAGGAACACGCCCGCTGCTCGTGGGAGGAGTGCTCGGCGTACTACCTGAACTTGTGGAGTCGCCACGCCCTGTAGGAACACGCTCGGAAGAGGTGCCACCACCAGAGTCACCGCCACCCGAACCATCTCGATCTGGATCTTCAAACGTCAATGCGGTCGGCAATGGAGAGAGTGGAGAAATAAGTTGATCATTACCAAGCCCCGCGTTGATCAGAGTAAAGCCACCAATCCCATTGACAGTAACTCGATCATCACCATCAGCAGTATTAATAGTAGTGCTGCCAGCATGAGTATTTTCGACCGTTACAATATCGGCACCGCTGCCGAGATTTAAGGTTAGAGCTTCTAGCGTTTGATAATTGATGCCTTGCCCTAAGCCAAACCCAGTGACAGTATTGGCCGTAATGGCACCCTGACTATTGGTATTAACCCCTTGATTGTTTAAAGTCAGACTATCTGTGCCAGCATTGCCATTGATGGCAAGTGCCCCGAGTATTTGACTTAAGCTTTGAGCTGAATTACCGAGATTAAAGGTGTCATCCCCTGAATTACCACTCAGATTGACAGAGAGTTCACTCTCAACTGCAGATACGTTGAAGGTATCGTTACCGTCTTGACCATTGACCGTTAGGTTCTCAATCGTGTCAAACCCAATGATAGATCGACCCACAACCTCAAGCTGCTGTCTATTCAGGTTGAATGTTTCATTACTTGATGAGCCGTTAACGATAGTTGTATCATCACCTGACCCACCAATGATGTTTATAGAGTTTGAAGTATTCTCTGAGAGCGTAATCGCGAATAAATCATTACCGCCTAATCCTTGTACACTTGTTGGGCTAGAAATACGGCCAATGTTAAAGGTGTCTTGATCGTCATTACCAATTAAGAAGGTGGCCGCAGACTCAATGGAGCCTAATACATTGATAACAGTGCCTTCAAAGTCTTGATTTGTGGCATCTCCTTGAAGGACAACGTTGCCTCCGGCGATAATTTGGGCGCTAGCGTTGAGTTGAATATTGTCGCCAATAAAAAAGTTAACGTTTTGGGCTGCTCTAACTACTGCGTTATCGACAATGATCAGGTCATCGCCACCTCCTGATATATCTGCAATAGAAAGCGAAATAGACTTATTCTGACTAATCGCTCGACGGAGATTGATGCCTCCGCCTGCTTCGACAATTTGAAGAGAGCCTCCGGTCGCTACATCTAAGAAACCCGTTGATAAAATATTAGTGTTAGCTTCAATGTCAATGTCTGAAGTACCCGCATCGATTGTGACGCCTGTTTGAGCAATAATGTTTGAGAAGTCAAAGGAACTTGCAAAGTTATCTCCTGTCAGGTTTGTGGTTGAACCCAGCTTGAGGTTAACTTCTCCAGTGATGGCGCTTAAGCTAGCAACCTCAAACAGTCCCGGTGTGTAGGCGGGGTTGTTGTATTCGTGTACTTTGGCATCAAGATTCAAGAAAAGTGAGTTTATTGCTAGAGCATTTAGGCTCGTGATGGGAGGTGCAGCCACTGAAGTAATGTTGGGTCTAAACTCTTGGATAAGGGTAGCCGCAATTCGCTGCTGTTCTTGACCGATGTTGCCTGCCGCAGTCAGTGTGAGATCTCGACTCACAATCGATTGGTCTGTTCCGCGACTAAAGATGTTGCCCTCACTCAAAATAGTGGTGCTGCTGTAGGGATTGTAAATCTCTCCTTCAAAAATCAGGTCTGAACCGCCGAAATTCTCAATGGTGATCACGGTTGGATCAATGGGTAGACCCTTGGTCACTGATGCGATCGCCTTGATATCGTTAATTACCAAGTCTCGATTAGAGAAATTGCGGATTTGAACAGTATCGAATGAAGGTCGAACCGAGGTTGTCGGCATTCGGGTTGTAATAACACCATCTTGGTTGAGGGTAATGGCATCACCGCTACGGTTGTTACTAATATCCCCGATAATGAACTGATTGCCACTTTCCGTTACGGTAAGACCCAGATTGCGGCGATTCGGATCATTGGCATTAGTAAGATCGATAGTATTGCCAATAGAATCGATCACGTTACCTTCAGCATCAATGGTCAGAAACGGATTCACGTCTCGAAGTATTGAGTTTACTTTGGAATTAAAAGTAATTGGGGCTGATGTTGTGATATCTCTTCCACTACTACTGCTGCCAAAGTCTGTAGTGATAACAAGCGTGAAGAATAGCAAAGGAATTCTGAGTTCAAAGGATGGCTTTCGAATCGCATTCGCAGCCTGATTAAAGGTACCGAAATCAGTTGCTACATTAACTTCAATGGCCTCAATCGTTGATGAGCTACTGGTAATGACATTCGAGTCTAACTTCCCCCTTGTAAAGGCGTCAGAATCTGTGTCACCAGAAAAACCGAGATTCTTTGCAAATGAGGTTGCCTTGGCGTTGACGACTTCAAAGGCAGATCTAAAGTCTACAAAATTACCGGTTATTTTTGCATTGTCGCCAAAATTGACGATCGCATCTGAAGTCTTTAAATCAACAGTGGCATCTGCATCGGTATCATTAAAGAAGCCAATGGATTCAGACCGAGAATCAGCGACGACATCAAGCTTCGTATTGATTGCCTCTAAGGTAATAGTTGAGGCCTCTAGAGTCGTGTTTGCATTGATATTGGTCCGAGTGCTGCCATCAAAGTCAACTCGAGAAGATGCCGTGGGTATTGGGACAAATCCAATCCCATCCGCAACGGCTTTCGCAGAACCCGTCGTGCTCTCAGAAGAGCGCACGGTGATGTTGCCGCCTGCGACAATGGTTGCCCCATCGTTAATGCTCGAAATTGTATCTTGATCAATGCTGACGTCGATATCGGTGGTTGTAATAGGGAGGAGGATAGAACCTGCAAAGCTAGTGCCCGAAGCCTTAATGTTCTGTCCTGACTCTCCGGTGATTGAAACGTTCCTTCCGGCACTAATCTGAGCACCACTGCCGACAAAGGTATTCACTTGATTGGTGACGTTCGCAGTAACGGATGAGTTGCCTAAGGCTCCGAGTAGGGCACCACCACCAGAGCGTGCTGAGGCTTCTCCCTGCAAGAGTGAAACTGAGTTGATAATGACATCGCCTTGGGTTGTAATTGATGTATTGCTACCGATAGAGGTGTTTATATCTGCCGTGACGGTGAGATCAGTCCTGCTGCCACTAATGGCCGCGATCAACGCTCCGCTTGATGCTGATGCGGAAACGGAGAAGTTGCCATCTCCTGCAGATAAAACGGCTACTGACGGTTGGGCAAATGCCAGAGTATTCAGAGAGGCCGAGGTACCAATGTTGCTGTTGTTGAGGTCAAAACGAAGGCGACCACTAACCTGACCTACACCTGTCAAATCTGCGGCGGGTTGCTCTTCAATGGTGAAGCGTCCTCCTGAGCTAGCACCTAATGAAGCAAGCTCATTGGGCGTAATCAGTTTCAATGCTGTGCCGCCCGGTGTTTTAGCAATACCGATACTACCGCCACTAGACGTAAAGGGGTTAGCAGGGGTGGAATTTACCACATAGAACAAGTTATCGGCTTCAGGAATTTCGCCTGGTGCTGATGCGGCAAGTTCTGCTAGTCGAGTGAGCGAACCCGTTACAGTTGTAAGAGGGGGTGTAGGGATCCCGGTCGGTAGATTGGCCGTTAGAGTAATCGCCGTACCAGCATTGGCATTGGCCAGGGAGGTAGCGAGCTGAAGTTGATTTGCATTGAGACTAAT
>JBAUJD010000719.1:0-2582 GCA_049683515.1 Thermosynechococcaceae cyanobacterium
AGCGAACGGTGTGTGGTCCTGGGCAAGGAATACTGCCTCGGACCCCCCAAAATCGGACTGTCATCTGCTGGTGCATCGGGGCGGATTTTTAGATCAATAGGCCGCTGCTGTCATCATACAGAATGCTTGACCGCCCTCACTCAACGGCTAAAAAAGGGCAAAAAGTTTAGATTTAGCGAAGCATTGATCTCACTCGATATTTTCTGAACTACACTGGCCTTGATGCATAGCGTAGGACATCAGCAATGTCACACCTCCGTGATTATACAAAGATCAACTGGGACAACGAGTTTTCATGGGATGCACCACTGGAGGGCATCGAAGGAAGTATCACCGGCGAAGGAGCCATTGATAGCGGTGATGAAATTGTGCTGTGCATTCGGTGCACGGTTGATGAGGTTGAGCGCTATGCCAATGCTCCAGAGCGTTGGCGAGCAGGCATTTCAGCGCTGACCCCTGTTTCTCTCGAGACCCTGTCAGAGAAGTCTCAGGTCCAGCTCATCGAGCAATTAACCACTCGTCTGTCAGCACCGCTTAGGCAAACTGAACTCTACAGCTTTTTTGAACGTTTATTCACCGCCGATGGTGTCACCCAGGTCGCCTCGCGGGCAAAGTTTGATGCTTTAGTGGCGCAAGAGTGGGGACGGGGGCAGCGAGATAAGTCGGTGTTATCGGTGGTTCTCTTTCGCGTCAATGGATTGCAGCTTGATGATATCAATGCAGAGCCTGATCCTGCTTTGCGTCAAATTGCTGAAGTAATTCAATCGACGAGTAAGCGCGCAACAGATGTGGTGGCACGCTACCGTGCAGACACCTTTGCGCTTTTATTGCCCAATACGCCTCAAGCGGCTGCAGATCGTCTGTCTGATGAGATTCAATCCAAAATCCTAAAAGTTTTAGCGACGGCTGGGGCTTCTTCTTCTCAAACACTCACCCTCGATCAGGGTATTGCAGGGATGGTTCCTACCCAGGCGCTATCTGCCCAGGCGCTTCTTGAGGCTGCAGAGCAGTCATTGGTGAGCTGAGCCAACTCGGTCGTGGCTCGTCATGGTCCTTTGCGCTGTGGGTGCGATCGCAAGTCCTCCCATCTTTCCCAAAATCGCTCCTCTCTGAGATTAGACGAATCTGCACCAGCGCTTGAATAATAAAAGGTATAGTGCAGATCCGTTGTAAATGCTCGATCATGGCCTCTACTATTCCCTCAAGGACAAGCTGGCCCCTGAAGCAACTCCCAGGGCTAGACCCACAAGATTCTGAACGGTTGCAACACTGTGGCCTCACCACCACCAGCCAGCTCTTAGCGGCCACAGGCACTCAGGCTCAAAAACAGCAGCTCTTGGCGCAGCTCCAGATTCATGCCAAGCATTTGAATAAGTGGGTGGCCCTCGCTCAGCTCGCGCAGGTACCGTCTGTTGGCGTGCAGCACTGTGGTTTATTGCTCCATGCAGGGGTTAGCTCCTGCGCTCAACTGGCCCAAATGCCAGCGGCTCAGCTCCATCAAAATATACTGCGCCTCCATGTGGCGCTGCTGCGCAAACGGGAGCGATGTCCTTCGGTGGCAGAGGTGAACCAGTGGGTTCAGCAAGCTCGACAGCTTCAGCGATGATGCCCTCTTTTACCCCCGGTATTGAAGCGCCTCAGCGGCCTTCGGATACAGCTCTTTGGTTTGCCTTTGCCGGTCGTGAGCTGTTAGTCCATTGTCAGGGAGAGTCCGTTTCTCTTCCCTCTGGGGAATGCTTGCCGGGTTTCACTCCTCTTCGGACTCAGTTCCTCGGTTTTTTCGAGGGGCAACCCTGCTATTCGGCAGAACTACCGCTAGATATTGAGGTGCCGTCAGGGATGAAGCTTGAGGGCCTGCGGAGGCTGTACGGGGGATTGAGTGATGAGGTGTTTGCGATCGCAGGTAAAGCCTATCAAATTGTGGAATGGGACCGTACCCACCAATACTGCGGCCACTGCGCAACGCCCACCACCCAGCAGCCCCATGAGCGAGTGAAGCGGTGTCCTCAGTGCAGCCTTGTTTTTTATCCCCGTCTGTCTCCAGCCATTATTGTCTTAATCTCCCGTGGACCGGCCCTCCTTTTAGCCCGCGCCCATCGCTTCCCTTTGGGGCGATATAGCTTACTGGCAGGCTTTGTCGAACCGGGTGAATCCCTCGAAGAAACCGTTATCCGAGAAGTCCGAGAAGAGGTCGGCATCGACGTGACCGATATTTCTTACTTTGGCTCTCAGCCTTGGCCGTTTCCTAACTCGCTCATGCTGGGGTTCACGGCCAACTATGTTCGCGGAGAAATTGTGCCTGAACCCGCAGAAATTGCAGACGCAGCCTGGTTTACGAAGCGAAATCTTCCCGATATTCCGCCGAAGCCCAGTATTGCAAGGCAGATGATTGATTGGTTTATGGCCCAAGATCTTTAAAATTCCAGCATCTTCCCTTAATCGTGCCGCGTTTCCCACGTCAGACGGGCAACCTAAGCCTAAATGCCTTTGTAATCTGAGAGGGTGATCACAGTGCAACAACTGTGCCAGACTATTCGACTTATGAGCCGCCCGGTTATGGTCCTATTGCTGCTGCTCTTAGG
>JBAUJD010000720.1:0-2062 GCA_049683515.1 Thermosynechococcaceae cyanobacterium
ACTCAATGATGTCAAGGTTGTTTCGTAACCATCCTCAGCTTCGGTTTAAGCGGCCCTACCATGAGCTGATTGATGATAGTGCGATCGCACTGCAGGCCCAAGAACCGCATTGGAAAATCGGCGCTCTAGAACCCGTCGCCATTTTTCATGATGGCTATACCGTTGAGCAGATTCACGGGCAGCAAAAATACGATAGAGCGCAGCGGATTATGGCAAAGGCGCTGAAGGCTGATCCGGGGGATGCCTATCTATGTAGCAAGCTCGGCGCTCTGTATGTCGATAATAATCAGCCTGAGCAGGGCATCCAATATCTTCGGCAGGGACTAGAGAGTCAACCCACAGAACCCGCGATTATTTACGAGTTGCACTACCATCTTGGGCATTACTACGAGGTCATTGGTCAACCGGTACAGGCTCAGGAGCAGTATCAAAGGGCGTTGACGACGGAACTACCGATGCTTTTGAAGGTGGGAGCCTGTAATAATCTTGCTAATCTGAAGCAGGCTCAAGGTGATTTTGCGGGGGCAAAAGAACTCTATGAGTCTTTTGTTTTGGCAGCGCCGATGGTTGCGATCGCACATAATAATCTCGGCCTCATGCTCAGAGGGCTAGGGGATTTAGAGGGTGCGATCGCATCCTATCAAACAGCAATTGAGTGCCAACCTGACTATGCAGAGGCTCATCAAAATTTGGGGGTGGCATTACTCAAAATGGGGCAAGTTGATGCTAGTGTGCAGGCGTTTCAGGAGGCTATCGCACTTCATGAACAATCCAATCCTGACGAAGCGGACCGATTACGAACAGCATTACAAGAGATGGGACTCGTGCCTGTTCATTGACTGGCTTAGATGTTGGGTCACGCTTTAAGAATGGGCAATATAGGGTAAGGGTACCCGTATGCCTCCAGGACAATATTGGCCGCAGTTGGATTGTGGCGAGATCAGTGAGAGATATGAAAATGCCAAGAGAAGACGACCTCAGGCAACGTGAACTTGAACTCAAAGAACGAGAGCTAGAGATTCGTCTGCGAGAACTTGATGCAGAGGTGCAAAAAAGCTCAACAAAAACACCTGAAGTTCAGCAACCGTCTGACTATGTAGACGCTGAGCTAGAAGATGCTCGATTTGGGCGTTCTCTGCGTCGTCGCTGGCGGAGTCTACTCACAATTTGCAAGTTTCTAGGGCTATTTATTCTCTCAATTGTCGCCGTTAGCTTGGCTTTTCAAGTCGGGATAGTCATTATCTTTTTTTCGCTTGCCTACACAGCATTCCAAATATTTTTTGCCAAAGATCGAAAATAATATATTTCCGCATTCAGTTTTTCTGTCTCTCGACTCAATAGAAATTGCTTACTGTCCCATACAAAGAAATTTATCCATGAAAATACGCTCTACTTGGATTCCCTATCCTGGTGCTTGGCTTAGTGCGATCTTGTTGCTGCTGCTAACGGGGGTCATTACCTACGGGGCAAGTGTGATGCAATCCCTGGGGTATTTTCTCGCGAGAACGTCACCGAACCTATTGCTCTTATTCGGCCTAGCTGTAGTGCTGCTGCCCATTGTGTTTGTTGCGATCGCACATCACATTCTTCATTTATTTTTAGATCGATTCTTCCCTGACTCCCAGGTGCCAGAAAAAGAGAAGGTGGCAGGATTTTTCCCGAACTTAATGAGCTGGTGGGAAGGACTCTACGGATGGCTAGTGATTGTCTTGAGTACGCTGATTACGGCTGCCTTAATTGGTGGTTTTGCAGATGCATCGCTCTTCTATGGCCGTTTACAAAATCTGCTGCTAGCTTGGGACAAAACTCGGCATTTTTTCAGCATCCCTGCCCTCATTTGGGTCGTTGTTTCTGCCTATCTCTATCAATTTGAATATCTGGTCCATCGCCATCTAATGTCGCTGAATTCAAGAGCGCGCTAGCTGTTCTGCGTTTACTTTCGATCCACCTCCTACTCTCCCGTCATCAACAATATGAGCACCACCACAGAAACCAAGACCTTGCTGCAAGACTTGGGCCGTGTCGCCCAAGCTCGTCAGCACATTGCCGGAGGCCTCAGCGA
>JBAUJD010000721.1:0-2546 GCA_049683515.1 Thermosynechococcaceae cyanobacterium
CTGGTATTAAAAGCAATCTAGGGTGGGAGTATGCCATGAACGCTCTAGAAATGGTCAGTTTGATGAAAAGCATCCAGCAGGGACCAAAGCAGTCTCCAGACTCCTTTGCTGATTCTATGGGTGTTGCACGGCTGCCAACGACCCCCCTGACTCCCCAAGTCGCGGTCGATTCGTTAGAATCATAATCTAAGGCATTGACAGAGCGCTACTTGGTCTGCCAATCTAGTAAAGCATTAATTTGCGGGTATAGCTCAGTGGTAGAGCGTCACCTTGCCAAGGTGAATGTCGCGCGTTCGAATCGCGTTACCCGCTTCAGTCAAAATCAAGATAAGTTGCTCACTCATTGGCGATGAGTTTACTTTTGCCCCGTGGGACGGCTCTGGTTGCAGGCTAATGTCGTGCATGAATTTATTCGGTAACATTGGTACAGCCTTGTATTCAACATCGCTTGACTCAAGTTGGTTACAGGTGACCTTTTCCCAAGAAAGAGCACACAATTAAATGAACTCTGCTACTTATGCAGATAAAAACAGAGCGAATTGAGCAGGATCTTTACTATCCTTGCCCCTGCTGTCCCCGTGGTCAGCTTTCCCCCATCACCCTGACAGAGGCGCTGGGGTGTCAAAAGTGCCAAAAGATTTTTGTTATTCAGGCGGGGGGATATGCGCTGGAGCAGCTCTCAATGCATCCCCACCGGTGGGGATGGGATGGTCGACGATGGCGTCCCCTCCATCCCCACTGGTCAGGGCGTTCTGTTCTGATCATGAGTTTAGGGGCGTCCGCTTGTTTACTCTTTATCGGTCTGCTCTTTGCTTCGTCCCTCAACGTTGGGAGTGGAATGTTATGGTGGATTCTCATGGTTATTGTTGTGATTGTGACCAGTACCGTTATGTTGTTCCTGAGATCTCGCCGTTATTAACTCTCTTAATTTATGGATGCGCCCTCAATTGTTGATTTTTCGGCGACATTACGCCAAGTCCGTCGTGGGGCGCTGACCCTCAGCAAAACAGATAGTCAAGCTCGCAACCAGGCGATTGAGCAGCTAGCAGATGGACTCAAGCGCTATCAAAACGAGCTACTAGAGGCGAATACTCTGGACTTAGAAATGAGTCGGGAGCTGGCCGTGCCCAGTGGGGTGCTCAACTGGCTGAAGCTAACTCCAGAGCGTCTTAACCGTGTAGGGCTGATTTTAGAGCAGTTGGTTCATCTGCCGAATCCGCTGACCAGTGAACAGATGGCGCTCCCCACGACCCAGGGCTATGTACAGGCTGCCCCCTTGGGCGTGATTGGGTTTGTCTATGAAGCGTTCCCTGAGCTGGCGCTGATTCTTGCTGCCATGTGCTGGAAAACCGGCAACGGTCTTTTGCTGCAGGGAGATATTGCCGGTCGCAATTCTAATCAGTTTGTCGTAAATCTTCTGCAAGCCACCCTTGAGCAGGCTGGGCTGCCTGATGTCTGTGTGCAGGCGCTACCCAGTGACAGTCGTCGGCAGCTCGAACACAACAACTCCGTGCTGCACGATTTGGCCGATGTGGATCTAATTATTCCCTACGGTAGACCTCGCTTTATTGAGCAGGTGCATCAACAATCTAAGACGCCAGCTCTCTGTCCGACCCTAGGCAACTGTTATCTCTATTGGTCTGAATCTTGCGGTAGTGATCCGGTTAAGACTTTGATCGTCGATAGTCATGATGGCTGCCCAGAGGCAATCAATGCTATTGAAAAGGTACTCATACCGCCGACCCTCAAAACATCACGGCTGACGCTGCTTTGGGGGGCACTCAAAGAACAGGGATTTGAGCTGCGTGGTGATGCTGAGCTGGTGGCAGAGTTCCCTGAGCTAATGCTGGCGACGAAGGCTGAGTGGAGTCAGCCCTATCTGCAAAAGACGATTGCCTTTAAGCGGGTTGCAGATTTGGGCGTCGCGATTCAGTGGATGAATGCTCACAGTCATGGACAAGCGGATTGTCTCGTCACCGATTCCTATTCCGAAAGTCGTCAGTTTGCCCTCGACATTCAAAGCTCTACAGCCTATATCAATGCCTCCCCACGCTTCTCGCGCCATGCTGCAGGGGGACAGGGAACCGTTGCCCTCGGTATCTGTGGTCGCCGTAGTCGGCATTCTGGGGTCATTGATTTACAGACGCTGTTGACCACCAAGCAGGTGATTCAAGGCAATAGTAGTCTGGGCAACTCATGAGCCGGTCCTATCAGGACCACTGTTATTGGATAAAGCAGGCCGTTGAGATCGCAACCCAAGCGGGTCAAGCGGGTGAAGTTCCAGTGGGGGCAGTGATTGTCGATGAACAGGATCAATGTGTTGCGATCGCATCTAATCGCCGTCAGCGAGACAGCGACCCCACCGCCCATGCTGAGATTCTGGCCCTTCGTGCTGCCGGAGAGCGGCTGCAGAACTGGCACTTAAATACCTGCACTCTATACGTCACGCTTGAACCCTGTCCCATGTGTGCCGGAGCCATTCTACAGGCCCGTCTAGGGCTGCTGGTCTACGGGGCCGACGATCCCAACACCGGAGCAATTCGCAC
>JBAUJD010000722.1:0-4267 GCA_049683515.1 Thermosynechococcaceae cyanobacterium
TGGCTGGACTCGCCCCGTTTATGATTGCCAATGCCCTCGCGGCCAGTTTAGCGGCCTTTGTCCAGGGCATTGAAATCGAACATATTCGGGCTGCGCTGCAGAGTTTTAAGGCGTCAGTGGAGCAGACACCGGGCCGCATGAATTTATTCAATTTGGGGCATTTTCATGTGCTCATAGACTATGCCCATAACCCCGCCGGGTATGAGGCCGTCGGCGGCTTTATAAAAAATTGGCCGGGTCCGGCCATTGGCGTTGTAGGGGGGCCGGGCGATCGCCGGGATGAAGACTTGATTGGCTTGGGTCAGCTTGCGGCGACCTTCTTTGACCAAATCATTGTCAAAGAAGATGATGATCGCCGAGGCCGTCCGTCGGGTAGCGCCGCAGCGCTAATTGTTCAGGGGATTAGTCAGGGTGAAACTGAGGCCAATACGACGGTGGAGCATTCGGTGTGCCTCAATGAGACAGAGGCTATTACAGGGGCACTGGATCATGCGCCAGAGAAGGCTCTCGTCGTAATTTTCCCTGAGCATGTGAGTCGAACTATTGCATTGATTGAGTCTCGTAATCCCATCGCTGACGAACTGGAAGAGGCATCTCCCTCAGACAGAGCATCCAACCCGGCCTTAAATCCAGTCGCAGCCGGGAATAACGGTAGCCTCGACTAACCGAAGCAGACCCAAAGAGGCTGAGTGAGTTTGATGGTGCTCATTGAGAATCTGCCTCAACGGCTAAGCCCTCAGGCTGTACTCACAGATTGACCTCAGCTTTACCGCTACTGATCGCGATTGGTAGCGGCAAAGCTTTGATTGATATAGTATTGGTCGATACATTGTTAGTGCTGATAAACCCTGATTGAAGGATGCCTTCGGTATCCTGGATGATACCAAGGCGTGTTTTAGGGAGTCTGGGATTGACTTCAAACGATACCTAGACAGGAGTCAGACCACCGTTCAAAGACAGGCTGAAATATTTTTAGGGTTTATGAAACAGACGCCAACGCATAGCAATAGTGAGCCTTCAACAGCGACGAATGTACAAGACGACTCTAGAATGTTGCACAATCCTAGGTTCCTCTATTTGCTCGTCTCTGGCTCTTTAACCGTGATGACGGGCGGAGTGCTCGCGCCAATTTTACCTGCGATGATTACGCAACTTCCCCTGGATGAAGCCTGGGCAGGCATATTAGTGAGTACGCACTATCTTATGCTGGCCCTGTTTAGCCCCCTGCTGGGTCTGCTGGCCGATCGCTTCGGTAAATTGCGCCTCCTCTCACTGTCTCTGTTCGTCTACAGCTTTTTAGGGATGGCCGGTGCTTTACTCACTGACTTTGGCTGGCTGCTGCTCGATCGCGCCCTGTTAGGGATTGCCACCAGTGGCATTGCGGCTGGCAGCTTAGGATTACTCACCAGCATGTACAAAGGCGGAGATCGAACCCAGGCGATCGCCTACGTTTCCGTCACCCTGACCTTGGCAAATATTATCTATCCTTTGCTGGCTGGGGGTATGGGAGCCATCCACTGGCGGCTTGCCTTCACTCTATATGGAGTGGGAATCCCCCTTGCAGCCCTCGCGTGGGTAATCTATCGTCCCCAGCGTCAATCGCGCCTTCATGTCGAGAATAATGAGCCGGAGACCTTGGGCAAAGACGATGATATTGGCAAACCCATAGATTTGAAAGTGATCTTTCGCGAACCGGCCATTCTCAAACTGCTGTTTAGCCTGATCATGGTGTCTGCCATTGTGTTTGGCATGGTGATCTATCTACCCATCTTTCTGCAATCTCGTCTCGGCACAGATGTGGGAGTTAACGGTATCGTCCTTGCCTGTATGGCTATTGGCTCCGCCCTCAGTGCCGTCCTTGCCCTGAAGCGATTGACTCAGAGGCTAGGGGTTTTTCGCGTGATTCCACTAGGGCTGGGGCTAATGGCCTTGATCTTAGTGATCCTGCCCACCCTAGGTCAGTTAAGCGTCATTATTGTGGCAGCCACCCTCTTTGGCATCGGCTTTGGTGTTGTCACCCCTAGTCTTTACAACGGCTTAGCCAATCTGACCCCTAATGAATTACAGTCCAGCATTCTTGCCACCGGGATCGGTGCTGGATTTCTCGGTCAGTTTATTTCGCCCCTATTCTTCGGCCAGATTTTAGGTCTCAGCAGTATTGTTGGCGTGTTCTACGCCGCAGCAACTGCCTCTATAGGAACAGGCCTACTGGTCGCGTTTCAATCAGGCCAGCGGCCTCCGGCTCATTAACGTTCCGAGAAGACTTAACGCTAAGCTTTATCAGCTCAGTACGGCTTCTACACACAAGCTTCATTCTGTGGGGGAGGCACCCACACAAGTCTCTTCTGGGAATGCAAAAGACTGCTCTACGGTTAAGTCCGTTAGATACCGACGGTCTTCACTAATGTGAGGAATTTTGAGTTGAGAGTCAAACATACCCCGATCCACTTGGCGCTGGCGAACATAGGCAAAACTTCCCGCAGGCAAGATACGGAGCTGAGGCGCTGGAACGTCTGAACGCCGAACCGTTTTATAGGGATCGTTATACTCACCCAACCAATACTCAAACCGTTCGAGAAACACCTGGGGATTTTCGAGGACTTGCCCTGACGCCAGCTCTATATTGACGAGATAGCGAGCGGGTAAATCTGCTTCTGAAAGGGTGATGCAAAAATCTTCGAGATGGACCCCAAGCTCTTGCTGCAGGGTCTGCATGGTTTGAGTCACATGAAATTCAGTGGTTTTCTCTGTGGTTGAAGATAGCAGCCCACCCAGCCGGTGCCGGAACACAATCAGAGGGGCTTGATTGTAAAACCCTAAGACCTCAATCACATCACCAATGTCATAGCGGTAGAAGCCGCTGTAGCTAGTCACCAGAATGCGATAGCGTTGCCCCACTTCTAGTTCTTTGGGCAGCAGAGTTCGGGGTTGCTCAACATGCCACTGGTCTTGGGGAATAAACTCAAAAAATCCGCTTTCTAAGGCCAGAACACTCCCGTTCGTGTCTAAGTCAGGATAGACCCCAAAGGTTCCTTCAGCGGTGCCAAACACACCCCCAAAGACGGGGGTATCGCCAAAGTAGGTCGGGAACTGCTCCAGATAAAAGTCAGAAGTCCCTCCCCTAGCCGTACAAACATAGGACATTTGAGGCCATGCCCACTGGGGCGTCAAGCGTCCATGTTGCTTGATAATTTGCCGCAGTTCCGCCGCTCGTTGAGGCGAAGCAGAGAGCCGCTCCTGCAGCTGATGTCGTAGATCAGCCGGAAGATTGAGGTCTGCGTTGATTTGGCCCTTGTCTATATCATCAATGAGATCGGCAGCATGTTGTTCTAAATAGCTACAGGTTCGCAGAACCAACATCGGGAAGTTCGATGTCATGCCGCCCATGTTCGGGTTTTGCAGGGCAAACAGAAGCGCAACGTAGTGACGAGCAAACGTATCTGGAATAGTGAGGGTTGCAAAGGGTAGGGTAAAGGTTCGCTCAAACAGTTGTTGGCCTTTACGCAGGCTCCCGACGCTCACGGGGCCATATTCGATCCCTCCAGAGGTGGTGCCCTGCAAGATAGCTGAATTGGTAATCAGCATTTTGCCGAATTTCAAGTGTCGCCGTTTAGACCCCGCAAAGAAGTAGCCCATCGCAGCGATATCCGCCTTTTGAAGCGAGGCTTGAAATCTACGAGTGACGGGTACTTGCTTTTTATTCCCTGTAGACCCACTGGTCAAGCTGATGTACACCACTGAATCAGGGTTGAGCACATTGACCTCTCCGGCGGCAATCCGTTCAACCAAAGGCTGATAGTAGTCGTAGGGTAAAATGGGAACCTGAGATCTAAACTGTTCAACGGTCTCAATCGTTCTCAGACCCATTTTTTGACCGATCTCAGTGTTCTGGTGATCTTTAATGAATTGCTTGAGGAACTGCTCCTGTGATTGTTCAAGGTTGTGAGTCTTTCGCTCAAATCTAGCTCTAACACGACCTGAATACACTTCAAGGAAACGGTAAAAGAGCCTATCTATAAAATCCATGCTGCAATGTTAGTCAGAGATCTTGATCAAGCTAAATGTATCTACCCTTATCTCGACAAAGTCCTATGTAATAGGAACTGGTCACTTCTGACAATCGGAATAGACTGCGTTTTGAGTCAGATTGTTTCAATCATTGATATCGTCTGCGATCACGCTCAAGAGCTTGACTAGCGCTGATAGAACTCAACCGCTTTATCTACGCCCTTTGCGATCATCATGCGGTCCAAATCAGGTTCTTGCG
>JBAUJD010000723.1:0-2907 GCA_049683515.1 Thermosynechococcaceae cyanobacterium
CCGGCAGTAAACAGCGCCTCGTCGAAACGATCGCACCGCCCAACGCCTCCAGCGCCGAGCTTAGCCCCTCCGCCTCTTCTTCGGACCACTGACCGCGATAGAGCACTGCGTAGCCCTCGACCTTCAAAAATGGCAGCGCGTATTCGGCACACACCGAAGCCGGACCCACTGCCCGAATCAAAGCCAAGTTATACTGCTGGCGGTGGGCTGGGTCTTGCCCCAGAGATTCAGCGCGATCGCAAATCACCCCCACATTCGCTAGGCCCAACTCCAGGGCTACTGTTGCTAAAAACGCCATCTTTTTACGGGTGGCATCTAACAAAGAGATATGCCACTGGGGATGTGCGATCGCAACTGGCAACCCAGGGAACCCTCCCCCCGAACCAATATCAATGACCCGACAACGCTCCGGCAAAGGCATTGGGGTAGCCCCCACGAGCCAAGGTGAAATCCCTGCCAGAGAATCCCACAAATGCTTCTCCCAAAAGTCTTGACCCTCAATAATGCGCGTGAGGTTAAGCTGCTGGTTCCCCTGCAGAATCTGCGTGTAGAGCGCTTGAAATTGCTCCAATGGGTGAGCTGTGGGTCGCCACCCTAATGTCTCTTCCCAGACTTGCTCACTCCCCGTCAAAGAAATATTATCTACCATCAGCGACCCTCAAGTATTGCCACGAACACCCTGTCAAGGACGCCAGGGGAATTGACGAAAATCAGGATCACGCTTTTCTAGAAACGCTGACTTGCCTTCGTTGCCCTCTTCATTCATGTAATACAGTAGTGTTGCATTCCCTGCCAACTCCTGCAGACCGGCCTGACCATCACAATCGGCATTAAAGGCCGACTTTAGGCAGCGAATCGCCAGCGGACTCTTATCTAAAATTTCATTGGCCCATTTCACCCCTTCGGCCTCAAGGTCAGCAACCGGAACAATACAGTTGACAAGGCCCATCTCCATCGCCTCTTGAGCACTGTACTGGCGACAAAGGAACCAAATTTCGCGGGCTTTTTTTTGCCCCACGAGACGCGCTAAATAGCTGGCCCCAAACCCGCCATCAAAGCTGCCCACCTTGGGGCCGGTTTGACCAAAAATCGCGTTATCTGCAGCAATGGTCAAATCGCAGAGCACATGCAGCACCTGTCCCCCGCCAATGGCGTAACCCGCCACCAATGCAATCACCACCTTGGGTATCGAGCGAATCAGTCGCTGTAGATCAAGGACGTTAAGGCGAGGTACGCCAGCGTCGTCAACGTATCCGGCCTCGCCGCGAACGCTTTGGTCACCGCCAGAGCAGAAGGCATATTTACCATCGGTGTGGGGACCAGCCCCGGTGAGCAAAATAACGCCAATCTTGGGGTCTTCACGGGCATCAACAAAGGCGTCGTACATTTCAAAGACCGTTTGGGGCCGAAATGCATTGCGTTTGTGGGGGCGATTGATCGTGATTTTGGCGATACCGTCGGTTTTGTCGTAGAGAATATCGGCGTAGGTTTTGACAGACTGCCATGCAATAGACATAGGGATAACTTCAGCGTTACATTTGAGTCGCCATCCACCGACAGCGCCTTGTGAATTTTACCTTGACGGAACGCTATGGATGAATCGAGAGAACCTCAGCTTTTGACGGATCCAGTGTTGCTGCAGCCGACGCCGACCTCAATCAAGGTGGTGTGGTTTACCGAGTTCCAAGGAGTTGAGCATCGTGTGATTTATGGAAGTGAGCGACAGGAAACCGCTATAACGAGTCGTCTCACCCGGAGCCGAGAAGATTCACAGTCTTATCTGCCTACCGATTGTGCGTTTCAGCTTACCGGCGCAGGACCACAACAGCGACCCATTTGGCGACATGAGGTTGCGATCTCAACTCTAACCCCAGGTCAACGACTCCCCTACCACGTCGAAAGTACCCACGAAAATGGCGAGGTGATTAAGAGTAAAACCTATACGCTAGCTGCGACACCAGCATCAGGGGCAGCGCTCAAAATTTTGCTCACCTCAGACCATCAGCTCAAGCCAATGGTGGCCGCTAATTTACAAAAAGTCGTTGAAACAGTGGGGGCAGTCGATGCCATTTTCTATGCCGGAGATTTAGTGAATGTTCCAGATCGCGCTTCGGAATGGTTCGATGATGCACGGGGTAATGCTTGGTTCTGCTGCCTCCAGGGGCAAGCCACTGGCGACTATCGCGGTGGGGCACTCATTCAGAATGCACCTATTTTCACAACAGTAGGCAATCATGAGGTGATGGGCCGCTACTCTGAAAAAAGTAGCTTACACGCGCAGTTTAAAGATCCGGTGCCGGTTGCTGCAGCCTCTGATAAAGGGCCGCTACAGGATCAAAGCTTTAATACCATTACCTACGACGAGATTTTTAAGGGGCAGTCATTAGGAGGGCCGCAGTACTACGCGATCACCTTCGGCGATATTCGGCTGATTGTGCTTTACGCCGCCAATGTCTTTCGCTCCCCTGCCCTAACCCCGGAGACTAAAGGCAAGTACCGCGAACGCGATCAAGACCTGCAGCAGTCTGCACAATGGGGCCACGGTCAGCATATTTTTGAATCTATTGCCCCAGGGAGTCCGCAATACGAATGGCTCCAGGCAGAATTACAGAGCGCAGCTTTTAAACAGGCCAAGTACAAAATTGCCATGTGGCACCATCCGGTGCATTCGCTGGGGGGGAATGTAGTACCGGCCTATACCGACCCGGTGCAAGTGATTGACCGCGATTCAGTGGGGCAAATCAAACGGGTATGCTATGAATATCCGAGGTCGGCTGATTATCTAGTTCGAGATGTATTGCCGCTAATCGAGGAAGCCGACGTTCAGCTTGTTCTCTACGGCCATTGCCATCTTTGGAATCGCTTTTTGAATGGGAAAACCAACTATTTAGAAACTTCTAATGTGGG
>JBAUJD010000724.1:0-2979 GCA_049683515.1 Thermosynechococcaceae cyanobacterium
TGTTAGAAAACTTCAGTGAGTTAAACAATGCCGTTCAGCCTCGCCTCTTGCCGGGTGGTGATGGTGTATGAGTAGCCACAGACTCATTCGCCTCAACTTTGGTCAAAACCTTACCCATTTTGGCGAAACCGGCATCGGCTTAGAATCCACCAGCGAACGAGTCCGATCCGATGCGCTATTCAGCGCCTGGATGAGTGCCTACGTCCGCATTTTTGGCAAAGATGACTTAGAAAGCCTGCTCGCAAAATTTGAGCCAGATCAAAAACAACCTCCGGCGCAACCCCCCTTTCGCTTAAGCTCAACCTTTATCTACCATCAGCGCCACACGGCCAAGTCCAGCCAATCTGAAATCATTGACTACGTTCCCCGCCCCCTCGCGTTCCCGAAAGGCTACCCTGTCACCAATGACCTAGCCCTCAGCAAAACCTATCGCAAGCTCCACTTCTTACCCCTAGAGATTTGGCAGCGCTGGTATCAGGGCCAGGGCATGACTTCTGACGACATTGACGAACTCGCGCAAGAAACATTGGGCCAATCTACTGGCTCCCTCAAACAGGCAGGCACCTTTGACTACAGCGCCACCTTTGCAACTCAGCAAGTGCCCAAAGTTGCCATTGACCGCACCACTCGCGCCACCAACTTTTACCACATTGGTTTCACGCGCTATAACGCCCAAGCCGACGACCATTCAGGACTTTACTTTTTGCTCCAGTTTCCTGAAGCCAATGCCGAACTAGAGGGCTGTCTCCACGCAGCCCTAGAACTCCTGGGCGAAGAAGGCTTAGGCGGCGAACGCTCCAGCGGAGCCGGACAGTTTGAAATTACAGAATGGTCAGATCTCAGCCAGAACCACCTCAAGACCTTGGCTAAAAATGACGCCAAAAAGCCCAGCCTAGAGCGCTGGCGAGATGTCCTCCAGTTTGCAAACGGGAACCACCACAGCCTGATTAGCCTCTTTTGGCAGCATCCCTTCCCCAAAGATCGCCTTGGCCCCCAGGCCCAATATGCACTCTTAGAACGCGGCGGCTGGATTGTCTCTCAGCAACTGCGCCGCCAGATGGTACGCATGTTTGCTGAAGGCTCGGTGTTCTCTGAGCCGCCCCACGGACAGCTTGCTGATGTTACACCACTTCAAATTCAAAAGCAACTTGCCCAAGATAATCCGCCACCCAAAGTGCATCACGTCTATCGCAGTGGCATTGCCCTCAGCCTACCCATAGCTCTGGAGGTAAACACCCCATGACGACCTCAGATGGAGCGCTGCAGAAGCCCAATGTTTACGAAACCCAACGCATTCAACTCACCAGCCCCCTAATGCATATTGGCGGAGCAGTCTCTCGGCTCAGTCCCTTTGAATATGTGCAATCGGGTCACCGAGTTTATCTACCCGACCAAGCAGCGCTAGAAAAAGCCCTCCAAAAGCAAGGGCGACTCAACGACTATATCCAGGCCATTGATGACCGCGAGGATCTAACCCCTCTGCTGCAAAATGCCTTTGGCGAAGATTGGCATACTGTCAAAGACCCAGAAGGTAATCCAATCTTCCCTAGTAATCGCGTTGATGTGAAATGGACCGATGAACGGATTACCGATTTACGGCCCCTGATTCGTAATGGCTTTGGTGATCCCTATATTCCCGGCTCGTCGATTAAAGGCGCGATCCGAACAGCTCTTGCCTATCACCTCCTTCAATTTCCTGATCTATACAACGTCCCCAAGCAACAGCACCTCAGTCAAATTGAAGAACGCCTGCAGCGATCGATGGGGGAACTCAAACGCAAGGCTAAGTTTTTCGATGACAAAGCCTTTATGGACCCCTTGTTTACCAACTTTCAGCTCAGGCATCAGGCTCAGGTTTTTGGCAAAGCGGGGAATGAGATGTGCGATCGCATCCACAAAGCCAACCTCGGCCCCAACACCGACTTCATGCGAGCCATCCACATCTCAGACTCCCCCGCCCTCAAACTGCAAACAGTAGAGCGGCAGGGCACACCTGTGACTCGTAATCAAGCCATTGCCGCTGAGGTATTTGTTTCGAGCCGCTGGCCCAATTATCAGGCCAAGTATCGCGCCTCCATTTTCACCGAATTTATCTTCAATCTGAATACCGAATTCACCCTTAGCATCGACCATGAAATGCTGTCTTGGCTTCACCACCGGCAGGGCATGAAAATTCCCTTCAAATCGATCTCAGACCTGCTCAAAATCTGTCAAGACTTCGCCCAAGAACAATGGGACTTTGAGTATGACTACTGGAACGCAATCAAAAATAATCAGGATCGTGGCAAGACCCTAGACTTCAACCTGATTCGCCAACGCTATGACGCCGAAGATTGTCTCTATACCCTCAGAATGGGCTGGGCCAGCGGTATGCCCGGAACCACCGTCAACCTTTTGCTTGCAGAGGATTTAGCCGCTCAAGTCCGAGATACTTGCGGACTTAAAGCCCCTGGCTTCGAAGCGCCAAAATCTCGGCGCACCGTATGCGGCCCTACCGGCGATATTCAGTTCGTACCAGGATGGGCTAAATTCAAAGTAGCCGCTTAACCTCAAGGGTCAATCAAGATGACAGCACAGCTCCTTGACCTCAATCAAAATCGTTGGATGACGCTTCCCGGCGTGAGTTGGCAGCAAATGGAAGGGATTGCCACCTCCTTTGATCCGATATCAGGGGTCAAGCTGGCCTATTTAGATGGCCTATTAGAGATTATGACCACAGGCGAAGAACACGAAGACCTCAAGAAAACCATCGCCATGCTGCTTGAGGCGTATATGCGGTTGAATGGCATCCGTTTTTATGGTCGAGGGGCACCCACCCTAGACAATCGAGAACAAAGCGTTAGACGCGAACCCGATGAGTCCTATAATCTCCAGTCCAAAAAAGAAATCCCTGATTTTTTGATCGAAGTTGTGATTACCAGCGGCGGCATCGATACGCTGGTTTCTTATCAGCGTTTAGGCATTCCAGAAGTTTGGTTC
>JBAUJD010000725.1:0-2517 GCA_049683515.1 Thermosynechococcaceae cyanobacterium
TCTCAATGAAGCCAATCTCTCCCTGAAGCACTAGAAAGAATTCAAATCCATTTTCAGTCTCAGAGCGGAGATGCCGATGGGGACGAACATAGGTGCCCGGTTGCATGACATTAAGAAACCGCTGAACGACTTCAGGTAAATCGTGGAAATTAAAGTTTTTCCGCAGCCGAGGAAGTGCTAAAGCGTCCTGGGCTAGGGTATCAAAGAGTTCTTGGCTGAGATACTTGATGGTGGAAGACATGGTAGTTGACGCGAAGTTGCTAAGGCCACCACGAAGGCGACGGCACCAATGATGGCTTTCATGAATACTACAATCGTCGCTGGAGGGACATGGCGCGGATACCGTCTTGATCTTCACTAAAATTTGCTTGCTCTAGCAGTTCCACATCCTCTGGTTGGGCAAAAATGGTGACTGAACATTGGAGGCCCGTGCGTCGAATTTCTTGTTTGAGGCGCTGCAGCAGCATCTTCTTGATCTCTTGAGCACCCGCTAAATTTGGATCTACCACGAGATCCCAAATGGCGGCATTGAAAATTCCATCTCCGGTCACTCGCACAAAGCCAACGACACTATCATCCTTTAGAACTTTAGCCGTGACAAACAATAGCGAGTGCGAAAGCGCCACCTCAAGCTTTTCTATATTTCGGGTCGGCAACCCAGCTTTGGCAAACAGTTGGTTTAGCACTGTTGCATTCAGGCTCTCATCGTTTGCTTTCGTAATAATGCGGGGAGATTTAGCAGAGAACAACGGCACCAAAAGCTCAGAAGATAGGGATATCGATCAATCAAGCGTGGGGACAGGGTTCAGGTCTAATCGTCTAAACACCAACGGATCCCTCTTCTTAGCTTATCCTAATGCTGTCGGTGAATAGGAGATCAGCCGCTCCAGACTTTTATAAAGATAGACAATTGTCTCAACGAAGCGATGTCTCTTGCCAGAGCAAATAAAGAAAGTTATCCTCAGTGCATTCTGCCTTGACGACAGGGTGAAAAGACCAAGGGGGAGATCGACCCGTCGATCAGCGGTATTTTTACGGTGTATGGAATCAATGGCGGTACCAAAGGTGTTCATTGAAGCTCCGTCATTAATTTCGGTTCAAAGTTTAGCCGTAGGCAGCACCATTATTTTTGGGATTCATTGACCATGAACACTTGCAGGTGTGACATTACCCCAGAGACATCCGCCGTACATCCTGCGGTTTTGCAGATTGGTCAAACGCTGACCCTTGAACTGACCGTAGAGAATCAGGCTGATGATGTTGACCGCTTTCATCTGGTTTGTGGTGGACTGCCAGAACGTTACTACACCATCCTTTATCCTGATGTTCAGGTATGGACGGGGCTGGTGGTCAAATTTAATAGCCTTGAGCTAGAGCCGGGGCAAACCGGGAAAATCCAGGTACAGGTTCACCCACCCGCTGATGCTCTGGTGCGGGCAGAACAGATCCTGCTTACCCTGCACTCTCAATTGGATGCAGAGCATCATCAAGCCATTTATCTACAGATTGAGCCGGCCTGCGATCTAAGCATGGCCTTGACGCCAGAATATCAGCGCGTCATGGGCCGTACGGGCCATTATCAACTGTGCTTAAAAAATGATGGGCCTGTCGCTCGGAATCTAGTGGTGCAGGCCCGTAGTCTGAGAGGTAGAAGTGCGGTCACTTATCAGATAGAGCCATCCAACGTTCGGCTAGACCCAGATACGGAGGTCACCGTTGCCTTGGCGGTGCAGCGAAAAGATAAGCGATTTCAGCTAGGGCAACCGAGTCGAAGCCAGTTTGAAGTCGGGCTTGAAGATCAAGACGGTTTGCCGCTTCCCAGTCAATTCCCCCAGGGTGTTACAACTTGGCAACGCTCAAGAAGAGTGCCTCTCCTCCTGTTACCGGTGGTGCTGGGTGCTGCCGTCTCAGCCGCACTGGGCTGGGTCTTTTGGAGTCAACAGAATCCTCAACCCCAGATCACAGTGCTACAGGCCACGACCGATCCAGAGGCAAGGGAGCAAGACTCGGTTCGTCTTAATTGGGTGATTAAGAACCCACAGCAGCTTCAAAAACTCTCGCTGCTACGCCAGGGTAGCACCGGACAACAAATCATCAAGACCTTTGACTTCAGTCAGGGGATTCCGTCAGAACTGCGAGAGCCTAGCGCCAACCAGGGTTTTTGCCAGTTTGAGACGAAAGCCAAACCCCAAACGATGGTGTGTAAAAATATTCTCGCAGCGGTGCCCAATACTCAGCTTCATCGGTTTCAGTTGCAGAGCTTCAGTCAGGCATCGGCAACCCAGCCCGTTGACTCAAAACTAACGGATGCGATCGCACTAACCCCCAACCCTGTGCCCAAGATTGTGGCTTTCTTTTCACCGAACACCCAATATGCCTCTAAAGAAAAAACGACCGGCGTATTGCAGGTCAAAGCACCGGATCAACCAAAGGACAAGGCCACAGACAAAAAAGAAAGTAATGCTGGCATCCTTTTAGACTGGGAAATTACCCACCCCCGCCAAATTAAAGAGCTCC
>JBAUJD010000726.1:0-2148 GCA_049683515.1 Thermosynechococcaceae cyanobacterium
GATGTCATTGAAGGCGTTCAGTTTACGGATGGAATCAAAGTTGTTCAACAGGAAAATACGATCGCCGATACCATGAAACAGAAGGTCGCCTAATTTCTTCGGCATACACCAGATTTGACAATATCTCAGTACTATAGCTCTCGATTTCTAAGTGGGAAAATACTAAATCCCATAACGTGGTAATTCAAATTACCACAAGCTTACTCAGGAATCCTGCTATTAACCCGTTCAAGCATTAAAACTAGACGATCTCTCAATTCAACAAGCTGGTCAGCATCAGTCGAGTTGAGTTCTAAGGCATCAAGAGATTTGAAAACCTTTTTAACCTGCCTATCCGAGGCCACTTCAGCAAGCTTACCATTGTGCTTCTCTAACAAAGACTGAACCAATTCCTTCGTTTTAGAAACTGTCAACAGTTCGCCAATCACTTCAGCAGTAGCATCAACCCTAATACGGGTGGCCTTTCTGGCAGTGAGATTCAACTGTGTTGTTGACAACTTCTGCAAAACCAGGGCGTGAGCACCCTTCAGACCTACTTCTCTGATGGAAAGTTTTAAATCATCCTGCAAAGACAGCATTTGAATATCATTTGCTGCAAACGATGCTGGATTAATTTGAAGGTCAAGCAAAACCTTGAGTATTGCCTGCTGTTCTTCAGACAAAGCAAATTTCTCAATGCTCTGTGCTTGAATCTCCAGCTTCTCATTCAATAGATCACGAATAGCATGAGTTTGTTTTTGTCTTTCAAGTCTTCGTACAAGTGCTCTGATGGCTGATGCAATAAGATCCTCGGGCACATCAGTTTGCCGATGTATTTCATGCACAACAGCCTCTGCTTTATCGAGAGGATTTAGATCCTCATGATGTAAAAAAGTTAGGAGCGCTTTTCGATGCAAATCCTCTGGCATAGGAGAAATAACAGCACGCAGAGTACTCCAGCCAAGTTTCTTGGCTCCGCGCCATCTCCTCTCACCATCCCAGATAATAAAACTATCTTTCTTTGAAGGTATGAGGATGATGGGCGTTATTTGCCCGTCCTGGTCCAGAGTCTTTGCAATTGCAGATATACTTTCTTCAGAAATTGTCTGTCTAGGCTGACCTACATTTGGTCTAATTTTGTCAATCTGGATATTTTGTTCGCCAGTCTGTGATCGCAATTCTTCACGCAGTGTCTCTAGTTCAGCCTCTAGTTCAGGAGACTGAGCTGCTCTCAATTGTTCAATTTCCTCTTGCAGACTCAAAATCGTCTGCTCTTGTCGAGTTGCTTTGACAGCACCCGAAAATCTACTTTTAAGATCGATTGGTTTAGTTACCATTTTTAATCAAAGACGAGATATCATCACAAATAGGCTTTAGATCACTACAAGCAGGGTGTTTCGGTCTATGTATTTGTAAAGGAATTCCCATTGCACTTGCATTCTTAAATTCCCTTGAATAGCGGAAGTAGGGATAAAGTTTGAGGTCAAGACTAGAAGCGATATCAGGAAGCTGAGCTAAAAGCTTTCTATGAATACTGACCCCTTCATCAACAATGCTAGGGACCAATCCTAAAATTGGTGGTCGTGGTTCAAGTTCTAGCTCCTCAGAAGCTTGAATACACCACTCAATCAATCCGGCAGCACCTGTGGCAGATTTCATTTCCATTTGAACAGGAACTAATACTTGAGTGCTAGCTGCCAATGCGTTAGTCGTAAGCATTCCGAGAGTAGCTGGACAATCAATAATCACTAAATTATGAGGAAGGGGAAATTTTCTCAATCGATCTGAAAGCGCATAGTCACCCCGTCTTCTAGTAACTAATTCATCTGCCATTGCTGACATTAGCTGGTGGCCTCGACACACTTCAATCTTTTCAGAATCCCAAACCTCTACTAGTGGCCAATTGCCATTAAATTTCTTTGCCAAGACCCCAACAAGACTATCTTCATAGTCTGCGGCATCAAGACCACAGAAGACATCAACAGATTTTTGAGGATCGAGATCCAAAAGCGCAACAGAAAACCCTCTCTGACTCATCTCATAAGCAAGATGAACAGCCATAGTCGTTTTCCCAACGCCGCCTGCATTTGCAAGAATACTAAGGATAATTTGCATAGGTGGTATTTTGATTTACCACGTAGTAACATCAGTGGTAAGATACCATACCAT
>JBAUJD010000727.1:0-7257 GCA_049683515.1 Thermosynechococcaceae cyanobacterium
AAGGGCAGTTTGTCGCGTCATTAAAGCCATCTGGCGCTTTTGCTGTAACACCTGTGACCAAAACGGAATCTCTCGGAGGCGCTGCAGATCACGTTCTGCTAACTGCGGCCAAGGGATTTGGTCGAGGTTGTACTTAATGTGGTGATCTGTCAGGGCTTGACAGAATAACTTTCGATGCTCGTAGCTTCCGAGTTGCATATCTGCTATAGTCTCAGCGATACCTTGAGTCTAAAAGAATTATAGGGTCAATCTTCTCAATCATCCTACAGTGCTGTGTTTCTGCTGTAATCATTGTTAGGGAAGCACCTCCTCACCTCCGCGACCTGAATTCATGCGCTAGATGGCTCCAACTCATGCCCAAAATCATTCTTTTGGGTCAAGGTTGTCAACACGGTAAACCATGCGTTAATATTGGTTAACAAATGTTCATGAACAGCAATTTGACCATGTGGGATTCATTTCTGTTTCAGCTTTTCAGTTTTTGGGTAATCACCTGCGCCTTTGGGTGTTATTTCACCCTCCAGTCCCCTAATCAAGACTGGTAAAGCTAGTTTTTTAATTTGGTTCGCGGTTCTGCAGATCCTCTACAGTAGAACAGTTAAGTGAATTGTTGATTAACTGTGGGTTACGAGCCGCTGCATCATAAGTATCGTCCCCAGACCTTCGCAGATCTGGTGGGACAAGATGCGATCGCAACCACCCTCACCAACGCCATTGACTCTCAGCGCATTGCCCCGGCCTATCTCTTCACTGGGCCCAGGGGAACCGGCAAAACTTCCAGCGCTCGCATTCTCGCTAAATCGCTCAACTGCCTGAAGAGCGATAAACCGACGCCAACCCCCTGTGGCATCTGTTCGGTATGCAAAGAAATTGCTCGGGGCAATGCCCTCGACATCATTGAGATTGATGCCGCCAGCAACACCGGCGTCGATAATATTCGGGAGCTGATAGAACGCGCTCAGTTTGCCCCTGTCCAGTGTCGCTTCAAAGTTTACTGCCTCGACGAAGTGCATATGCTGAGCACCGCCGCCTTTAACGCGCTGCTCAAAACCTTAGAAGAACCCCCCGCCCAGGTGGTTTTTATCCTCGCCACCACCGATCCCCAGCGAGTGCTGGCAACCATTATTTCTCGATGTCAGCGCTTTGATTTCCGCCGTATTCCGCTCGCTCCAATGGTGGAACACCTCACCTATATTGGTCAACAAGAATCGATCCCCATTACCCCTGCCGCAGTGGAACTGGTGGCCCAGCTTTCTCAGGGCGGCCTGCGAGATGCCGAAAGCCTTCTCGATCAGCTCAGTTTGCTCTCTGGTGAAATTGCCCCTGAACAGATCTGGGATCTGGCGGGCACGGTGCCAGAGCGGGAGCTGTTGAACTTGTTGCAAGCTATTCTGGCCCAGCAGCCCGACCAAGTGATTAGCCAAACCCAGCAGCTCTTGAATCGGGGGCGCGATCCCCTGATTGTTTTGCAGAATCTGACCGGGTTTTATCGCGATCTGCTGATTGCCAAAACGGCCCCTGATCGCCGCGATCTCGTTGCCATCACAGAGGCCACCTGGACCGAACTGTGTGATGTAGTTCAACAGATTGAATTAGCAACCCTGCTAGCGGGTCAGCAGCATCTCCGGATCTGTGAACCTCAGGTCAAAAACACAACTCAGCCCCGGCTTTGGTTAGAGGTAGCCCTACTGGGATTGCTGCCCGTTGCGGCAGCGACGCCTGTGGCGAATCATGTCGTTCAGCGCCCTACCGTTTCATCAATACCTCCGGCCCCGTCGGTTCCTCCTGCGACAGCACCGGCCCCTCAAGTTGTTCCGAGCGTAGTTTCGCCACCCATTGAATCTGAGCCGCCTCCCGAACAGAATCAGCAGCCTGCAGCACAGCCATCTGTGCCGCCGCAGCCAGCCGCCCCTCAAGAAACGGCGCATACGCAACAGGCTGCGGCGTCTCCATCTGCTTCAGAGTTACCCACAGGGGAAATGGGAGGAAATATCGGGCAAGTGTGGCAGCAAGTACTGACCCATATCAATCCCGCAGGACGAGCGCTCTTTAATCAACATGGAACGCTGCTGTCCTTCAGCGGCAATCAAGCCAAGATTGGCATCCCTAAAGGGCTGGTCCCTACGGCTCAAATGAAAATAGCAGAGGTAGAGGCGGCGTTTCAGGCTCATCTGCATCGGACGGTCAAGGTCAATCTGGTGATCAATGCACCAGTGGCCCCACCTGCTCAGCCCAATGCTCAGGTCGCCCCAGCTTCGACGCAGCCCCAAGCTCCGATGCAGTCCCAAGCTCCGCAGCCACCGGCTCAGTCCCAGCCGTCGCCTCAGTCATCCTCTACCGTCGCGCCCCCTCAGTCAGGACCACCGAGTGACTCAGTGACTCCGCGACCCTTCTCACCGCCCCCTCAGTCGACCACGCCCACACCCCAGCCACCAACAATCTCATCAGAGGCAATGCCTGCAAAGGCCAATTTGGGGCCTGCACCGTCGATGTGGGAAACCGAAGATGAGCTAACCCAAACCACTAAGAGCTTTGCCCACTTCTTTGGCGGTACCTTGGTCGAAGACGCACCTGATCTAGAGCCGGTCACCTCACCAACAGATACGCCGCAGTAAGGAACTTGGGGCAAAAGAACTCTCCACGCAACCCTTACAGCTTTTTTTCATCCTGATGCAGGCTGATCTCAGCCTAATCTTGTAAGGTGACGAGTACACTAACGAAGGGATCTGCCAAAGCTGCTCTTTGGGCATGGGGCAATGGATAGAATGTTACCGATTACCCCTAAACCATAAATTTCAAGGCTGATCCAGCACTCGCAATCGATCCCAAGATCGTTATCCATTTAAGTTGGTTGTTCATGGTCTCTCTGGCACGCAAAAATCTGTTCCAAGATCTGCCTCGCTTTATCGTGGCTCAGGCTGGCATTATGTTCGCGGTGGGGCTAGTCACCATTCAAACGGGGCTGCTCAACGGATTTACGAAATCAACGACGCTGCTAATGGACAGCTCCAGCGCTGACCTCTGGATCGCCTCTGAAGATATGCGCTATCTCGATCTGACACTGCCAATACCCTATAGGCGTGTGGCTCAGGCCAAGGCGGTAGAAGGCGTCGATCTATCGGAAGCCCTGATTACTAACGGTTCGGTCTGGCGTTATGCCTTTGGACAAATTGCTCCCATTAAAATAATTGGCTTTGATCCAGAGGGACGGCTTTTTCGACCTCAGACAGTTCAGGGTGATCTCAAAGCGCTCAAGAAGCCCTATCACATCATTCTTGATCAGCTAGATCTAGCAAAGCTTGATAGTAAGGGCGTTGGCTCCACCGCAGAGATTGGCTCCTTTAAAGCGCAGGTGACAGGCACCACATCGGGCATTCGCTCTATTGTGGCGAGTCCCTATGTATTTACGTCACTGCCCAATGCGCTGGCCTATCTGAATTCGCCTGTTGCTGCCCCAGACAAAAACCCGCCCGACCCACCTCAGCTAACGGCAGAAGCTCCGATTAATTTTGTGCTGGTGCGGGCCAAACCTGGTCAGAGCATCCCAAAACTCAAAAAACGGCTAGAGGCTCAACTGCCGGATGTGCGAGTGCTGACCCAGTCTGAGTTAGCGGACCTAACCCAGACCTATTGGCGCAATAGTACGGGGGTCGGGTATATCCTGGGCTTGGGTGCTGTAGTGGGCATTGTGGTGGGTACGGTGGTGGTGGGGCAGATTCTTTATTCGTCTGTGACCGATCATCTCAAAGAGTTTGGCACTTTAAAGGCGATGGGGTCGTCAGATTGGTATATCTACCGGGTGATTCTAGAGCAGGCGCTGTGGATGGCGGTGTTGGGATATATCCCTGGCATGGCGCTCTCGGCAGGTTTAGGAACGTTTACGGCGCAGACCATCCAGATCTTGATTAACCCCGGCATTGCGGTGGGAGTGTTTGTGATTACGGTGGTGATGTGCAGTGGCGCGGCTGTTTTTGCGATCCAAAAGGTAACTCGTCTTGATCCGGCGATGGTGTTTAAATCCTAGTTCCAATCCGGTGTAAGCTTTGAGCTGAAGGAATTGTCCGGCGTATGTCCCTCGCATCTATGACTGAAGGCCAGTTTAATCCGTCCTCTCTAGTGTCAAAACCTGCGATCGCAGCCCATAACCTGCAGATGACCTACCAGACCGGCGATCAAAGTTTTCAGGCGCTCAAGGGCATTGATCTCGAAATTCTGACCGGCGATATTGAACTGCTCATGGGACCGTCGGGGTCGGGTAAAACCACGTTGCTGTCTATTTTGGGCGGTATCTTAACGCCCACGGCGGGGCGGGTGTCGCTGCTAGGGCAAGATATTATTGGTCTATCGAGATCGAAGCTCTCAAAGTTTCGGCTGCAGCAGATTGGCTTTATTTTTCAGGGGTTTAATCTGTTCCCGGCCCTGAGTGCATCTGAGAATATAGAAGCTGCGCTGAACTTAAAGGGTGTGCGGGGTAAGGCGGCTAAGGAAGAGTCGCTGCGGCTCTTAGAGCAGGTGGAACTAGCAGATAAGTCAAAAAATCTGCCCCGCGATTTATCGGGAGGGCAGAAGCAGAGGATTGCTATTGCACGGGCTTTAGCCGGAAACCCGCGCCTTATTTTTGCCGACGAACCCACGGCTGCTCTAGACTCTCAACGCGGTCATATCATTATGGAGCTGCTGCGCAAGCTGGCAAAAGAAGAAGGCTGTACGGTACTGATGGTATCCCATGATCCGCGCATTATCGACGTTGCCGATCGCGTGGTTTACCTCGAAGATGGCATGATTATCCCGGAACAAAAGGCAGCGGTTCATGAGCCGTTGCCCATCCTTCATGATCACTAAAGGGAGCTGACGTGCAGGTATTTGTCACAGGGGCTACGGGGTTTGTCGGGGCCAATCTGGTTCGGCTGTTGCTGAAGCAGGGGTATCAGGTCAAGGTGCTGGTGCGCCCTCAAAGCGTGCAAGATAATCTGCAGGGGCTAGAGGTCGAAATCGTGACGGGCGACTTGCGCGATAGTGCGATCGCAAAGTCAATGCGAGGCTGTCAGGCACTGTTCCATGTTGCCGCTCACTACAGCCTGTGGCGCACGGAGCAAGAGCAGCTTTACCGCAGCAATGTGTTGGGCACCCGCAATATTCTCAAAGCGGCCCGTGATGCTGGTATAGAGCGGACGGTTTACACCAGCTCGGTTGCAGCGATTGGAGTGCCCAGTACCGGAGCCATTGCCACCGAAACCTACCAAAGCTCCATTGAAAAGTTAATCGGAGCCTACAAGCAGTCTAAGTACTTAGCAGAACAAGAAGCGCAACACGCCATCTCCATCGGCCAAGATATTGTAATTGTTAATCCCAGCACCCCCATTGGCCCTTGGGACGTGAAGCCGACACCCACGGGAGACATGATTTTGCGATTTCTGCGGCGACAAATGCCCTTTTATCTCAATACGGGGCTGAACCTGATTCATGTTCGTGACGTGGCTCAGGGGCATATCCTAGCGCTCGACAAGGGCAAAACCGGAGAGCGCTATATCTTGGGCAACCGCAACATGACGCTCCAAGAAATTTTGGCCCATCTGTCTAGCATTACAGGACTCTCAGAACCGAGGGGGAGTCTACCGGCCTGGATTCCGCTGGCGGTGGCCTGGGTGGATGAATGTCTGTTAGCGCCCTTGGGAAAGACGCCTTCAGTGCCGCTGGCAGGGGTAAAAATGGCGAAGCAGAAGATGTTTTACGATGCGTCTAAAGCGGTGCAAGAGCTGGGGCTACCGCAGACTGATATTGATTTGGCACTCAAAGAGTCGGTGGATTGGTTTGTGAGCCATGACTATGTACCCAACTGGAAGGAATAGGCGACTCGATTATGGTGTTGGAAGTTGCAATTTTAGACATCAAGCCCGGTCAAGCGCAGGCGTTTGAAGCAGCATTTAAAGAGGCTCAGGGAATTATCGCCAGCATGGATGGCTATCTGGACCATCAGCTTCAGCGGTGTGTGGAGAGATGCGATCGCTATCTACTCTTGGTCCACTGGCAAACACTGGAAGATCATACCGTGGGCTTTCGGAAATCAGAGCAGTATCAAGAGTGGCGACGGTTGCTCCATCATTTTTATGAGCCTTTTCCCCAAGTGGAGCACTACGTCAATATGGATGATATTCGAGGCTAATTTTGACTGCAGATAAGGTCAGGGCACTACGCCAATGGAGTGCCCGGTCAGTGATTGATTTTAGGGTAAAATCCAAGGCTCAGTCACCGCTTCGAAGCTTATCGAGTACACTTTGATCTTCCATTGTGGAGGCATCGCCAACGAGTTCTTCACCACTGGCAAGATTCCGCAAAAAGCGACGGATAATCTTGCCCGATCTCGTTTTGGGCAGCGCCTCTGCAAACTGAATCTCGCCGGGACGTGCGATCGCACCGATTTCTTTGACCACATGCTGCTTCAACTCCGCCTTCAGCTCATCATTGCCGCTGTAGGTGCCCTCTAAGGTGACAAAGGCAAAGATATCTTCGCCCTTCAAATCATCCTTGCGTCCAACCACTGCAGCCTCCGCGACCGCAGGGTGAGACACTAAGGCCGATTCAATTTCCATCGTGCCAAGGCGGTGACCAGAGACGTTGATCACGTCATCCACGCGCCCCATAATCCAGAAATAGCCATCGGAGTCACGGCGAGCACCATCCCCCGCAAAATAGACATACGTTCCATCCTTGGGCGGAATATGTTCCCAATAGGTTTTACGGAACCGCTGATCATCACCGTAAACCGTCCGCATCATGCTCGGCCAGGGATGCTTGACAATCAAATAACCGCCTTCACCTGCAGCAACAGAATTGCCCTCAAGATCGACGACATCAGCAAGGATGCCGGGGAAGGGGCGCGTGGCGGAACCCGGTTTGGTGGGCGTGGCCCCCGGTAAAGGGGTAATCATAAAGCCCCCGGTTTCGGTTTGCCACCAGGTATCGACAATAGGGCAGCGCTCACCGCCAATCACCTTGTGGTACCACATCCACGCTTCAGGATTGATGGGTTCACCCACGCTACCTAGCAAACGCAAAGAGGAAAGATCGCGACTGTTGGGATGCTCATTCCCTAGCTTAATAAAAGCGCGAATGGCCGTGGGCGCGGTATAAAAAATATTGACGCCGTATTTCTCGACCACATCCCAAAAGCAACCTGGATTTGAGGGGCGCGGCACGCCCTCATACATGAGGCTTGTGGCTCCGTTAGAAAGCGGACCGTAGACAATATAGCTATGA
>JBAUJD010000728.1:0-2370 GCA_049683515.1 Thermosynechococcaceae cyanobacterium
ATATATCTGTCGGCACTGTGACTGTTCTGTGTCTGTGGGGTGTCATTTATTGCAAGCGCCTCAATCCCTCTGCGTGAGGGGGCGACGGTGCCGCTAAGTTTTTTTCTTGGAAGAGCTTTGAATCGGAGGGGAATTCTCAATGCCGTCGTAGGTTGCAATAGCAAACACGTAAATCCCTTGAAGCGCAATGGATGCTAGCCAAAATAGCGTGAGTTTCGAGGTCCAATCCCACGAGGCGTGTCTGAGTAGCTTGATAAACCAGACCCCCGACATAATGAAGACAAACATCGCAATATTGAAGGCAAAATTGATGCGATCGCCGTAGTGACGATAGGCCGGATCGCTGCGGTCGGGCTGCTTGGACCAAGTGGGAGGCATAGTAATGATGTGCAATGGGGGCTAAATGTATTGTCAGCGGCAGTCCCGGCACTGTCAACTCTGGTTAAATGGCCTGTGCAGAATGGCTTCTCAGCGAGCTTGCTTAGAAGCCCCTCTCGCTTGGCTTCCTGATTGCAATGAAGCGAAAGACTGCCCCTCGTAATTAACCCTATTTAAAAATAGTAATATAGAGGCTACCCTTATAAATCTTGAGTAGAAAGGAATTTTTATGAAAGGAGAACTGACTGCAATTATTGAATCAGCAGAAGAAGGTGGCTATTGGGCGACTTGTCCCGAAATTCCTGGCGCAAACGGCCAAGGAGAGACCATTGTCGAGGTTAAAGAGAGCTTAAAGAATGCAATTCAATTGATTTTAGAAGATCGTTTAGATGATATTCGTAGAGGCTTACCAAGCAATGCCATTGAAGACAAGATTTTCATTTAATGAAACGCAAAAAACTAGAGAAGAATTTGCGAAGAGCAGGCTGCTATCTTAAGCGGGAAGGTGCATCACATTCTCTGTGGATTAATCCGATAACTGGAGTGACTGAGGCCATACCTAGACATGCAGAAGTCAAGGAAGGTTTAGCCAAAAAGATTCTCAAGAATTTATGTGCTGAATAGTACGATGCCTCGCCATTTCCGTCATGCATTTACATCGGCATCCTTCCTTTTGGCGCAAAAACCTGGAAAGTGAGGAGAGCTGAAATAGTAATGTTCAAAACCGTTGCCGATCTTGGCGAACAAGATCTTTTAAAGCGGCTTCAACACTATTGCCCAGCCGAAATTATCGGTGATGATGCTGCCGTACTCACCCCTCAGCCTGGATTTTTACTCGTCGTCACCACCGATATGCTCATTGATGGCGTTCACTTTAGCGATCGCACTACCTCCCGCTTCGATATCGGATGGCGCACCGCCGCCGCCAACCTCTCTGACCTGGCTGCAATGGGAGCGATGCCCCTGGGGCTAACGGTGGGGTTAGGCTTGCCCCCGACCTTACCCATAACTCAGCTCGACCAAATTTATCAAGGGATGAGCGCCTGTTTAAGCACCTTTGGCACCGCCATTGTCGGGGGAGATGTGTGTCGATGCGATCGCCTCACCCTTTGCATGACCGCTCTGGGGCAGGTCCAGCCTCAGCAAAAAATTCTGAGAACCACCGCTCAAGTCGGCGACGTCATTGTGGTGACTGGGCCGCACGGTGGCTCACGGGCGGGTCTAGAGCTATTGCTCAATCCTGCCTTTGGGCAAGCGCTGAGTGACGCTGAACGAAGGGCGCTGTGCCGCGTTCACCAAAGACCCCAGCCCCGCTTAGACGTCCCGTCGCTATTGCGCCAGTCTTACCCCGAACTGCGCGTCACCGGGATGGACAGCAGTGATGGATTGGCGGATGCTGTGATCCAAATCTGTCGAGCCAGTGGCGTGGGGGCCGTTTTGGAGTGCGATCGCATTCCCATTCCGGCAAGTGTGAAAACAATCGCGCCAGAGCAAGCCCTAGACTGGGCGTTGTATGGCGGCGAAGATTTTGAGTTGGTGTTGTGTGTACCCGCCACCGCTGCTGAGAGCATCATTTCGTTGCTGGGTAAAAACGCTCAAATGATCGGCCAGATTGTTGAGGATAAAACCGTACAACTGATTGATCCCACCAGAGCCGTCTCGCCCCGTAGTCTGTCACTTAAGCAAGGGTTTCAGCACTTTGGCGCACCCGAAGAAAGTGAAAGTTAGAGACAGGGCGACAGGCACGGCACTCGCATTCTATGGCTACGGATGTCTGCTCATCTTGCCAGATTGGTGCCTCGATAGCAGCAATTCTCATTTTGAAATCGCCGACAGGAAAGCCTTATACAGCAAGGTTCTTAGGGCTCCGAGATTATCAAGGATTTTGACGGAAACTCACCAAAAGACTCATCTGTATCGAAATCATGGGCTGTTTGAGTACTATTCTATGCACCAAGACCTGCTCGGAGCAGGAATTAAAAGTGAGGGAAG
>JBAUJD010000729.1:0-1689 GCA_049683515.1 Thermosynechococcaceae cyanobacterium
ATCTTGGACGATATCTAGAACGCTGATGACCATGTGACCCCCGTTAAAGGTCAACGCGCCCCCTGGCTCTAGAATAACGTTGACGTTAAAACGAGATTGCAGGGTGTTGAGGGCTTCAATTAAAGCGGCGATATCGTATTTAGGATGCGTGAAATAATGACCGCCCCCCAGGTTGATGGTGTCGATGGCTTCTAGGGCTTCGGGAATCACCTTCATTAAGTGTTCGATCAGGCGCACCGATGCATCCGCCATGTTTTCGCACAGGTTGTGGACGTGCAGGGCATCGATTTGGGTGAGGACTTCGGGCGTGAGGCTCTCTTTGAACACCCCGAAGCGTGAACCTGCAGCCGACGGATCGTAGAGGTTGGGGTTATTCTCCACCAAAGAAAGCTGTGGATTGAACCGGAGGCCCAGCCGCGTTTGCTCTCCATGAGCAGCTCGACAGAGGGGACCAAAGCGCTCTAGCTGAGAAAGAGAATTAAAGTACAGATGATGGCAGAAGGGCAGTAGGTCTTTAACCTCTGGCTCAGTGTAGGCCGGGGAGTAGGCATGAATTTCGCCGTGAAAATGCTCGTGGGCCAGTCGGGCTTCATAGAGACCGCTGGCGGTGGTGCCGTCCAAGACTTCGGCAAACATCGGAAATAGCTCAAACATCGCGAAAGATTTGGTGGCGAGCAAGATCTTGCACCCGGTCTCTTGCTTGAGATGGGATGCGATCTCAAGATTATATTTCAGTGCCCTGATATCAGCCACGTAGGCAGGTGTTTGCACCCGACTAAGCCACTGCATCAAAGGTGCCCTCTGCTAGTTCTAAGTCCTTGATCTGCCATGACAGACCCTGTTTCGATAGTTCTGTGAGAAAAGGATCGGGATTGAGTTCTTCCACATTAAAAACGCCCTGTCCCTGCCAATGATTTTGAGCCATTAAAATGGCCCCGGTAACCGCAGGAACGCCGGTGGTGTAAGAAACAGCTTGGGCACCTACTGCTTGATAGCAATCGGCATGATCGCACACGTTGTAGATCATGATTCGCTTAGACTGACCGTTTTGAATGCCGGAGAAAATGCAGCCAATGGACGTTTTGCCGGTATAGGTTTGGGCAAGGGAAGAGGGTTCTGGCAAGAGCGTCTTCAAAAACTCCAGTGGAATAATGTTGACGCCCTGATGCTCTATCGGTTTAATACTGGTCATTCCCACGTTCTGGAGTACCTGGAGATGCTTGATATACTCATCGCCAAAAGTCATCCAAAAGCGAATCCGCTGCAGCCCCTTGATGTGTTTGACGAGGGACTCTAGCTCTTCGTGATAGAGCAGATAGCTTTTGCGTGGCCCGACCTCTGGGTAGTCAATCATGGCTGAGACACTGAGGGGATCGATCTCTTTCCAGTCGCCCTGCTCCCAGTAGCGGCCCCGCTGGGTGATTTCTCGAATATTGATCTCTGGGTTGAAGTTGGTGGCAAAGGCTTGGCCGTGATCGCCTGCGTTGCAGTCCACAATGTCGATGGTGTGAATCTCATCGAATAGATGCTTTTGGGCATAGGCGCAAAAGATATTGGTGACGCCGGGGTCAAAACCGCAGCCTAAGATGGCCTGAATACCCTTCTCTTGGAAACGCTCTTGATAGGCCCACTGCCAAGAATATTCAAACTTGGCAATGTCTCGAGGTTCGTAGTTGGCGGTGTCTAGGT
>JBAUJD010000730.1:0-3288 GCA_049683515.1 Thermosynechococcaceae cyanobacterium
GCCCGCTTGATCCAGATAGAAAAAGGACCATGCTTCCCGATCTTCGGGTAAGGGCGGCAGATACCGTTGAGCGGTTTCGCCCTGGAGCGTGGCGATGAGTACCTTACCCGTCGTATCAATCTGAAGAAGTCGGTTCACAAAGGCATTGCACATGATGCATTCCCCATCAAAGAAGACGACGGGCTGCTCTCCACGATAGGGCTGCACTGATTGCATCCCATCCGGTTTTGTTTTCGTACTTTCCATAAAACTTGGGTCAATCAGGTTGGCAGAACAGCTAGGAGCAACAGCACAGACGCAAGAACCAGTAGAGAATGCTTCTAGTCTAACGACATTCTGAATGGCTGCAGACACGCCCGACACGCCCCCTAGATCGATGTCTTATCTACAGTCATGCAAAGACTGGGGGGCTACCGCAGAAGATTCACGCAAGAAATCTATGGCTCATGCCTTAGCCATGATTTTGAACGGTGGGTGGAATCACGTTTCCCCTCGCTTGCAGACTCAACGCCTCAGGATGGGCTTTGTAATGATGACGGACGCAATCAGCCAACCTTTCTTTAGTGGGTTCATCCACCAAGCACGGTTCTGCGGCGGGGAGTGCTTCTAAGATGCCGGTCAACAATTGATCCTGCGGGGCTTGAAGGGTTTGCTGCCAAGAGGTCAACAGCGAACGACTTACGTGTTTCGGTAGCGATCCCAAGATGCCCACATCATTTTGATCGTGAACCAATAGTCCTGAAGTGGTGCCTCTATCGAGCATCAAAACCTGGAATAGATAGAGGCTGTGATAGGCAAGCTGCTGCTCATACTCTTTTGCTTCGGGGTTCGCCTGCTTTGTTACGGCCTGCTGCAGAATGTCTGCATAGCAGTCAATCACCGATTCACCAAAGGTTTGCGCTAAGGCGAAGTCTGCAGCCTCATCGTCTGTGGCATAATCTTCGAGATAGAAATGCGTGACGCCGCGATGGCGCTCTAGGGCAGGAATATAGAAATAGCGATCGCCCTGCTCAGAGGCTTCTTCGTATTGCGCGGGAGCCGCTTTTTGCATACATTCAGCAAAACGGGCTTTAAAGTCTGGGTTGGGGATCGACGGATTCAGGTCAGCCATGATGCGCCAATAACCCTTCCCATTCTTCATCTCAGTCCAGCTAATATGTATGTGAACCGATGGCGCATAGGGATTTTTGGGGTGGACAATGCTTGAAATAGCAGAGGCAGAACCAAGCTTCTTGTCAGGATTGCTGTCGTAATTGACCTGCGAAATGTTGACGGAGGCTCGATTAAAGGTTTGTTCGTCCGTGGCTAGATATCGAATCCCGCCGCCATATTCGCCCTGATCTCGGAACCACTCACGGGCTTCAAAGGACTGATCTTGACCCATCGAACGGCTGACTGCTTCGAGCTTTTGCACAAATCGTTCTTGCAAAGCTTCGACCAGAGCATAGGCTTGAGTTGCCTTGGGAGACTTTGCCTTCGTTCTTTCCATAGCGCTGAATAAATTTGGAGGACTAAATTAAGCCACACGGTCTGGCGTTTCAGCTTCTTATTCTATCGTCTCGCCTGTCATTCACTGTGGGGTAAGCCGCTTTCTACATTGCATCGCTCGTTTTAGGAGGAGTGAGATCGCGACTCTATCCAAAAGCTAGAGTTTTAAGCCTTTAACTTCGCGACCATTTCGGCACGAGCAGAAACGCCTAACTTCCGAAACATCCGCTTGAGAACCTGCTTGACGGCATCACGGCTGATATTCAGCTTTAAAGCGATGACTCGATTGCTGCAACCTCGAGCCACTAAGTCCGCAATGTCAAGTTCTCGTGGTGTCAGAGAATTGACTAAAGATGGATCGAGAGCAAGACGGAAGGTTGCTAGGCGAACAGACAGATGTAGGCAGAGACAGCTTAATTGAATACGATCCCCGTCATGAAAAGCAGGTAAACCTTCGCCACGCATGAAATAGATGCCGCCAATCAAACAACCGTTTCCGATCAGAGGGGCAACCAAGCCATGCTCAAGCTCGTAAATGCGAAAGAGGGATTGGTAGAGGCTGCTCTGGTGCCACTCTTGTCGAGAATAGACTGATAGATTGTGAACCGGAATTTGATCCTTAATCATCTGTTGGCTGATTTGATCCCCATCGCCTCCGATATGTTGATAGCGATCGCGAAACGTCTCAGGCACTCCCCATAGATCCGACTCAATGACTTGAAAACGCCGATCCAGTAAATCAATGCCCCAGGCACTTGCGCCGATCAGATCACCGGCACCGTCCATAAAGCAAGACCGCAACTGCACTTCATTTGATGCAGCCGTAATCTTTTCAATCAAAGGAGCAAATTTCATCAATTTGTACCCAGTTGGGGACTTGGTGAGCGAGGTGCCACTCACTATTCTATAGACCTGACCCTTCGCCAAGGATGCTCATGTCTATCTCCATCTCAGCAATTTTTGTGGGCCTTAATGGTTTCATTGCATTTGCGCTTTCTTTCATTGTGGTGATGGAACGAACTAAAACGCGGGTTTGGCATGGGGGAACTGAGCTAGACGTTGGAACCCAGCAAGACTATCTGGTAGCGCCTAACCAATGGGCCGCTTTTATCGAAAGCTGCACTCAAAAATTAGTGACCACAAAAACGGCTGATGATGGACTTCTGCAACGCAAGGTTTGTGCCTACGGCAACTTTACAGAGTATGTCCCGCTCGCGCTGCTATTTATTCTTGTTCTAGAGTTGATGTCTTCTCCACCTTGGTTCCTTTGGTCAATGGGAAGTCTGTTGACTATCGGACGCATTACCCATGCATGGGGCTTGATCAAAACCTACGGACCTTCCCCTGGCCGCGCCATTGGCTTTAGCCTGACTTGGTTTGTCTATATTTGCGGTGTTGTTGCCTGTCTTTATAATGGAGTGATCAGGCTTCTGTGAGTTGAGATCAACGTCATCCTTGCCCACAGAGTCTTGCAACAAACACAGCAACCCCTTGGTCACGCCGACGCTGCAGTTACTGAGTTTCCCGGAGGTTTTTGCCGCGACAGTAACAAAGAAACAAATGCTACGCTAGTTCATACATACTTTGAGATTAAGGCAGCATGGTTCAAGGTAACTCCCCCACATCGGTGCAGAAACCGCTGCCCACCATGTATGACCTCCCCAGTGAGTATCCAGAGGAACTCGGGTTGCCCGACGAATTTCACGATTTTCAGCCCCAGCTTCTTAGAGAAACCTGCCAGCTTCCGGCCTACCTTGCCGATAACATCTTTATTGGCACCGATATTAACCTCTACTACGA
>JBAUJD010000731.1:0-2920 GCA_049683515.1 Thermosynechococcaceae cyanobacterium
CATAGGCATGGGCGACCAACAGTTCTGGAGCGGTTGCTGAGATATCCAGTATCCGAGAGACATAGGCCAATCCGGCTGGCCCATGTGCAATTTGGTTTTGCCAATCGTCACCATAGTAAAACGCTAAATCCTGCTCTAGGCTGGCGGTGCGATTCAGCTTTGGGAAGTAAATCGGCCCTACCACCGGATGATGTTGATGGCGCTGCAGCTCCTCTTCTAGCGTTCGATAGACGAAGTATAAGTTGGCGAGCAGCTTGCGAAATGGTTCCCGCTCCACAATGCCTTTGAGGAAGCATTTCATATAGGCTGTATTTTCAGCCGCTGTGTGGGAGTGTTTGGTTCCTTCTCTGAGTTGAGAGGCTAGATCGTTTGTCATGGTAATCATCCTCTATATCGTGAATAGGATTAGACAACGGCTCCATTCACCCAGTCCTGGGGCTTCAGAAAGGTTTCAGTGAGCTGGGCTTCCGGGGTGTTGGGTTCTGGGGTATAGCCATACTCCCAGCGAACTTGGGGCGGTAAGGACATCAAAATCGATTCGGTCCGCCCTTCAGTTTGCAAGCCAAAGAGGGTGCCTCGGTCGTAGACGAGATTGAACTCGACATAGCGACCTCGACGATAGAGCTGGAATTGACGCTGACGATCGCCATAGTCCATATTCTGCCGCCGCTCCACAATCGGGACATAGGCGGGCAAAAAGGACTGCCCACAACTGCGGATTAGGGCAAACAAGTCTTCCCAACTGCTAGACACGGGGCCGATGCGATCGCTATACTGCGCCGCCACTCCCTCTAGATCGGGTCCGCGATAGAGTGGCCCCGGTCCATCTTGGTAATCAAAAAAGATGCCGCCAATCCCCCGCGCTTCTTGGCGATGCTTCAGATAGAAATACTCATCACACCAACGCTTGAACGTGGGGTAGTACTCCAGATGATGGGGATCGCAGGCTTGCTTCAGAGTTTGGTGAAAGTGAACCGCATCTTCAGTAAAGGGATAGTAAGGCGTCAAATCAGCCCCGCCCCCAAACCACCACACCGGACCCGCCTCAAAATAGCGGTAGTTGAGATGCACCGTGGGCACATAGGGATTTCGGGGATGCAACACCATTGATGTGCCAGTAGCGTAGAACTCCTGACCGGCTGCTTCTGGATGCTGCGTCAGAATAGAGGGGGGCAGAGTCTTTCCCCACACCTCAGAAAAGTTGACCCCACCCTGTTCAAAAACACGCCCATCTCGAATCACGCGGGTGCGTCCCCCACCGCCCTGATCCCTTTGCCAACAGTCCTCTTGGAAGCGGGCTTGACCATCTAACCGCTCTAGCCCCTCACAAATTTGATCCTGCAGGTCATGCACGAATTGCTTCACCTGCTCACGTGAGTCTGTGGGTGGATGATGCCTCACGGGAGCCTCTACCGGAGGATGGGAGCTTAGGGTTTGCAATGCGATGGGTGTCATATCAATTACTCAACGTCTCAACACATAAATGACTTTATAACTATAAAAAGCTAAATGCATTCAACTTTTCAAAACTTCATCAATATAGGGTGACGATATTTAGGTCGAAGTTCACTTGCGTTAAAAGCCTGCGGACTCTAAGAACTGCAGGCCTAGCAAAGTCCATCCATCAATAAATTGCCGCAGTTCATCATGAGCAAGCTTGTCTCAGTCACGCTGAAATACCCATTATATTGTTTATTAACTATATGGTTATGTTATCTTTATCTTGACGCTTAATTACAGGCGTCTACATTCCAAGGTGAGACTTGTATTGACGGCGAGTGCAAGCCCTTTATGGCATTGGTACTCGCCCCTCAGCCTCAAAAGTTCCTCAAGTTGTTTTTGTAGCCTTGGATCTCAATCCTGCCTGTTATTCAGGCTCACCCTTTGGGAGAACTCTACATGGCTCATATCGTTGTTGTCGGAGCGGGGCTAGGCGGTTTGCCAACGGCCTATGAACTCAGGCATCTACTGTCTCGCCCGCATAAAGTTACCCTCATTTCCAATACCCCCAAGTTCACCTTCATCCCGTCCTTGCCTTGGGTCAGTCTCGGTTTAACGCCGCTGGAAAACGTCCAGATCGAGATCGGTGAGCGGGTAATGAAGCGCGGGATTGAGTGGGTGCCTGAAGCGGTGGTTAAGCTGAATCCCCACACTCAGGAAGTGCAGACCGAAACCCAAGTTTTGCAATACGACTACATCGTGATTGCGACGGGGGCCGAACTGGCCCTAGATGCAGTTCCCGGTCTTGGTCCTGAAGGCGGCTATACGCAATCCGTCTGCAACCCCCACCATGCCCTGATAGCCCACGATGCTTGGCAGGACTTTTTAGATAACCCCGGCCCGTTGGTGGTCGGTGCCGTACCAGGGGCAAGCTGCTTTGGTCCCGCCTATGAGTTTGCACTTCTGGCTGATTTTGTTCTCCAGAAGCGGGGATTGCGAGATCAAGTCCCCATTACCTTTGTAACCCCAGAACCCTATGCCGGACATTTGGGCATTGGGGGGATGGCGAATTCGGCCCAGGTTGTAGCCAAGTGCATGGCACAGCGAGGGGTTGAAGTGCGAGAGAATATCGCCATCACCGAGATCACTGCCCAAGAGATTGTGTTGGAAAATGGAGAGCGTCTTCCCTTTCGCTATTCCATGCTGTTGCCACCCTTCCGAGGTCCACGGTTTGTCCGCGAGGTGGAGGGATTGGGGGATGCTAAGGGCTTACTTCCGGTATTACCCACCTATCAACATCCTGACTTTGCCTCAGTTTACAGTGTCGGGGTTGTCACCCAATTGGCTCCTCCCGAGCAGACGCCCATTCCCATTGGCGTGCCCAAGACCGGCCAAATGACAGAGGCGATGGGGATGGCGGTGGCCCATAACATTGCAATCAAGTTGGGGGTTATCTCCGCCCAAGCTGTTACACCCACTC
>JBAUJD010000732.1:0-6374 GCA_049683515.1 Thermosynechococcaceae cyanobacterium
GATCTAAATAAGACAAAGTACCTCAATGCCACAACTGCTAACTCGAAAGCACTGGGGTTGGTTGAGAGTGACCCCAGTAAGCTAGACGGGTACATCTTGTTTAGCGATCTGTCGAAAACCCCTACCGCTCAGTGGGACTATAACGTTGCCCGCGATACGGCTACAGAGACTAACAGTGTAGATTTCTTAAGCGTTGCGCTTCACGAGATCGGCCATGTATTGGGCTTCGTGAGTGGGGTTGATGCTCCGGGCTGGTTGGATGTGGTCTTAGAGGGGCAGAAAAAAATTGAAAAGGAAAGACAGAAGGGAAAACAGATTGACGATCCGCTTAAAGATGAGGCGATGAAGTTTGGCAATCCCCTTGATCTGTTTCGCTATTCTAAAGAGAGCGCCTCGCAGGGGAAGCAAGATGCCTCCATCGGGAGTGACGCTTATTTTTCCGTGGACGGGGGTAAAACGGCCATTGCCAACTTCTCCTCTGGTAAAGCGGCTGATTTAGGCGGTGACGGCTACCAGGCCAGCCACTGGAAGTACAACAGCGACGCTCCCCTTGGCATTCTTGATCCGGTCCTCGCAGTCAATCAGCGACGCAATATTTCCGCCATCGATCTCGCGGCTTTTGACGCCATTGGCTGGGATGTTGCTGAACACCCCCTAGAGATAAATTTGGGCGCATTGAAAGCAGCGGCTGAGGTCAAGCTTGCAGAGCAGCTTGGTGTCGATACTGAATGGCTTGGTAAGAACTCAGGTGCAGCGGCAAATGAACTGGCGGTCAGCCGCATCAAAGATGTCGAAAAGTTCATTAAAGACAGCAAAGTCTATGAGTGGGGGCGAAGCACGGGTTCAAGTCGATTTGGAAGTTACCGTCAAGAGATTTTTGACCTATTTGATCAGCAAAGCTTGTTTGCAACCCTTGATGAAAATAGTTTTCTGCCTTCCGAAAACCCTGAGCAACCTGTGAGTGATGGCCTCTATTATCCGGCCAGCAGCGGAGCAGAGATACCAGAACAACCGGAGGTGCTCAGCCTGTCCAATCATCTAATCTCCTCAACCAGTCCTGTAAAGACTCCCGTGCCTATTGATACCTCAACTGCGGGTATAGAGGGTTCTAGCTCTCAGGTTCAGGACTTAGCGGAGCGTTGGCAGTCCTCTTTGCCAGATGTTCTCGCCTCTGACCCTTTGCTTTTATCTACAACTGACCAAATCACAGCGGCGCTTTTGTGAGCTGCACTGCATCAAGATCTATTGCAGGTTCTGTCAAATGAATCCTCTAAAACAGACCACTGCCTTTGTTCATTCGATAGTCAACTCATCTAGAGGTAGGCAAACACCTCAATGCGTCAAAGACATTACCTACAAGAGTGCGGCGATGGGGGCGTGTCGGTTAGAGGTAGGCGGTATCAGGTTGCTCATCCTAGGACTGTGTCTGACAGTCCCTGTGAAAGCTGTAGCCCAGACTGACCCTACTTCTATTGTTCCTGATCAGACGCTGCCGACTCGTTCGCAAGTGGTTTCAACTCCCAACAGTCAGCGGATTCAGGTTCAGGCAGGGACTCAGGTTAATCAAAATTTATTTCATAGTTTCAGTCAGTTTGCAGTTCCTAACTCGCAAACCACCGTCCATTTCCAAAACGGGCTAGATATCAGCAACGTCATCGTTCGAGTGACGGGTTCTCTCCCTTCAGAGATTCAGGGTACTCTTCAGGCGAATGGGCAGGCCAATTTATTCCTGCTCAACCCCAATGGGATTCAATTTGGCGATCAGGCCCGCCTCCAAATGGGTGGCTCCTTTGTGGCATCCACGGCTGACCGCTTTCTTTTTGATGGGAATCAAGCTTTCAGCGCGATCAACCCGCAGGCTCCTTCTTTACTGACGGTATCAGCCCCCGTTGGTCTGCAGTATGGTCAACGGCCAGGAGCTATTACCGTCAATGGCCCTGGCAATCAATTAGAATTTGATTCGGCCACCTTTGCGATCTCACGGACCAATCGCCCCCAGGGTCTAGCCGTTCCGACGGGACAAACATTGGGATTGATAGGTGGCCCCGTCACCCTCACTGGAGGAAATCTGACGGCTACCAATGGGCGGGTGGCACTGGGTAGCATTGCAAGTCCCGGCGTCGTCACCCTCAAGCCGGACAATTTAGGTTGGCAGTTTGACTACGGCCAAGTTGAGGCATTTGACGCGATTGAACTGGGTAATGCGGCATCTGTCGATATCAGCAGCAGTGGTGGTGAGATTCAAGTGCAGGGGCAGTTTGTGTCTGTTCTCGACGGCTCTGCGCTGCTGGCTAATTCTCTTGGGACATCTAGCGGAGGACAACTAACAATCCGAGCAACGGAGGGGTTAGAAGTGGCTGGCACCTCTATGAACGCGCCCTTTGCAAGTACGCTCTCTACGGACGTCGGCCCCGCTGCCTCCGGACAAGGGGGAACGTTGCGAATCCTGACGCCGTATCTGCTCGTTCAAGATGGTGGGCAAATTTCAAGCGGTACCTTTGGGTCGGGACCGGCTGGGAATCTCGAGGTTCAAGCAGAATTAATTGAGATTGCAGGAGGGTCTGAATTTGGGCCGAGCGGTTTGTTTGCCCCTGTTGCTGAGGGGGCAACCGGCGCGGGGGGCAGTATCTCTCTGATGACCGACCGATTGGGCATCTTTGATGGTGCCCAGATTTTCGCCAGTACCTTTGGCGCAGGCGATGCCGGAAACTTGAATATCACGGCTCAAGAGGTTGTTCTAGACGGCGCAGCTTTTGGGCTTTTCTCTAGTAGTTTGCTGGCTAATGTTGAGGAAGGGGCTACGGGGCAGGGCGGGAACATCTCGGTAGAGAGCGATCTCATCACCCTCACCGAAGGCGCACAAATTGTCGCCACCACCTTTGGCTCAGGGAATGCAGGCAACATTGTGTTGATCGCCCAAGATATCGACCTACAGGGCAGTGACCGTGTTGACGTCCCGACGGGCATCATTGCCGATGTAGAAGAAAATAGCTTTGGACCCACCACTGGCACTGGCGGCAGGATACAGCTACAGGCCGAGCGTTTGAATATCCAGGACGGGGCGCTCATTAGGGCCAGCACCTTTAGCCAGGGTAACGCCGGAGAGATTCGCATTCAAGCGGGACAACTTACGGTGGCTGGGAGTACGCCCAACGGTCCCAGTGCAATCTTGGCCGATACCGTGGATAGCACGGGCGGGTCGATCTTTCTAACCGCCGATCAGTTGCTAGTTACCAATGGCGCTCAGATCGGGACGACCACCTTTGGGGCTGGTCCAGCAGGAACAATTGAGGTCAATGCTCAGCAGATCAATCTGGTGGGGGGTGTGCCAGAGGGTAGAAGTGGTCTCTTTGCCACCGCCGTCCTAGGGACAGGAAACGGCGGCGACATCATTGTGCAAGCGCAGGATCTGACCCTTGAAGATGGGGCCATTATCAGCGTCAGCAATTTCCCCAGCACTAGTCTCTTTCTGCCGCCCGGTGAAGGGGCTGCCGGGAATCTAGAGGTGACGGCTGCAGCCATCACTCTAGAGGATGCCAGTCTGCTCTCGGCAGAGACCTTTGCCGGAGACCGGGGTAATATTCGCCTGCAGACCAATCAACTGACGCTGCGGCGGCAAAGCCAAATTACCACCAATGCCCAGGGCACCGCCTCTGGGGGCAATATTGTCATTGATGCCAGTAATGGCGTGATTGTCGCGGTTCCTAGCGAAAATAGTGACATTAGCGCCAATGCGATCGCAGGCAATGGGGGCCGCGTAGACATCACCACCCAGGGCATTTTTGGCCTAGCAGAACAGGACGCCCCGACCCCTGAAAGCGACATCACAGCTAGCTCAGAAACCGGGATTGCGGGGGTCGTAGACATCAATACGGTGGCAGTCGATCCCAATCAGGGACTCGTCAATTTACCGGATACAACAGCAAGCCCTAAATTAGCCCAGGGCTGCCAACCCGGTCGTCCTGCCGTGGCAAGTCGGTTCATCAACAGTGGTCGCGGTGGCATCCGTCCTGATCCCTTTGAAGCGCGTCGCAGCAATCCTATCATTGGAGATATCCGCTGGCCTCGGCAGTTGCAATCGGAAACGTTTCAATCATCTACCCGTACTATTCAGGAAGCCCAAGGATGGCATCGAAATACAGCGGGACAAGTCATGCTCGTCAGTGAACCTCCAGTCCTGAAAAATTTTAGCTTTTGTCAAGCAAAGCCCCCAACCAAGGCCGCTTCTAGAACGGCCCTCAGGAATTAACCCATGGGTTGTCATCCATCATTGTTGCATCCAAAATTCAGGAAAGAATGCCGTCGCGTTTTGACTCAGAGAGAGCGTGGACAAGGGTTGCCGTTGATTGCTCTCTGGATTGGATTGGTACTCTCGGCCTTGGCGGATACCGCCACAGCCCAATCCTTGCCCATCGCGAAGGATCCTAATCTACAATCACTGGCAATGCAGACTCTATCGAGCTTAGACCGCTTAGATCGCTCTTCATTATCCTTAACGTCAGACTCCCAAGCTGGGCGAAATCCAGTTGCGCCATTGGTTCAGTCCTCTGCGTCTAGTTCAATTGGAGCGATTGATCAGGGGATTGCAGCTTATGAGCAGGGACGGTATGTTGATGCGATCGCATCCTGGCAAACCGCCCTTAAAACCATTACCCCCAGTGCGAACCCCGTTCTTTATGCATTAACGCTAAACCATCTGTCTTTAGCCCATCAGCAACTTGGGCAACTCCAAGCCGCCAACGATACCATTACCCAAAGCTTAAAACTGCTCCAGCCATTACCGCCCAGTGCGGCTCACCTGGAAGTATTGGCAAAGGTTCACAATACCCAGGGAGAACTCCTTTGGTCCCAAGGCCAGACAGAGGCAGCACTCAAGACGTGGCAGGTTGCTGCAGAACAATACCGTCAAGCTCAAGATCCAACCGGCCAACTTCTAGCACAGCTTAACCAAGCCAAAGCCCGTCAGGCCTTGGGGCTGCAAACTCAGGCCGTTCAGCAACTGCAGACTCTCTACCAACAGCTTCAGCAACCTCAAAATGCGGCGCTGCAGGCTACGGGGCTGCTCTACCTCGGTGACGCTCTGCTGGGCGTCGGACAGTTAGAGACGGCACTGAACGTTCTCCAGCAAAGTAGAGACATCGCCGACCAGCCCTCCATCAAGTCGGCGGTCATCCTCGCCACCGGGAATGTCGAGCGAGCGTTGAGTGAACGGGCGAACAGTATTGGGCAAAATCAAAAAGCCCTGGCCTATGCAACACAAGCCGTACAGTCCTATCAACAGATCTTGGAAGACACCGATTTACGCCCAGATCAGCTCAATGCCCAACTTAACCTGCTGCATCTGTTCCCCCAAATGGGTCGCCTCAGCGAAGCACAAGCGCTATGGCCTCGTATCCAAGCAGAGCTGGAAACCCTACCGCTAAGCCGAGTTGCCATTGATGCACGCTTAAATGCCGTGCAGGGCATGATCTGTCTCTACCAGACTGAAACATTACCCGACTGTGGTGATCGTCCCTCTGCTATTGCGGGTGGACCTGAAGGGATAGCGGCGCTGGCTGGCTTAGAGCCTGTTTTGAAGATTGCGATCGCACAGTCCCAAACTCTCCAAGACCCAATTGCAAAGTCCTATAGCAGTGGCCTGCTGGGACACCTCTATGAACTCACTGGACAGACGGCCAAGGCTCAATCCCTGACGCAGCAGGCTCTTCTGCAGTCCGAAGCAGCCCAAGCTCCAGAGATTGCCTACCGATGGCACTGGCAACTGGGACGGTTACTCATGGCGCAGGGGCAATTCAAAGCTGCCAAGCGGTCCTATCAGGCTGCGACTGAGGCTCTAGAAACGGTGCGGCGCGATCTACTCCGCACGAACCCGAATACACAGCTTGCTTTTCGAGATGCCGTCGAACCGGTTTATCGCCAATATGTCGGTTTGCTGTTGACCAGCGGCCCAGAGAATGCGCCTAACCCCCAAGATCTAAAGCGAGCCATTCAAGAAATTGATGCCCTCCAGCTTTCAGAATTAGAGAATTTTCTAGGATGCGATCTCTCTGCGTTTGCGGCCCCAGGTGCAGAGACTATCGAACCGTCAGTGGCGATCGTCTACCCCATCCTGCTCCCCGATCGAGTGGCCCTCATTTACAACATTCCAGGTCAACCCTTGGCCTATCAAGAGACACTCATTGACCAGACTCAGGTGGAATCGACCGTCGCTCAGCTTCGGCAGGCTCTGACCAGACCCAGCCAAACCCCTGAAGTCTTGACTGCCGCACAGCAGCTTCATCAATGGCTGATTGCACCCCTTGAAGCAGAGCTAAAGCAGTCTCAGATTAAGACGCTCGTCTTTGCTGCAGACGGTGTGTTGCGTAATATCCCAA
>JBAUJD010000733.1:0-2949 GCA_049683515.1 Thermosynechococcaceae cyanobacterium
CCATTGAGCGTTTTCTAGGCCATAAACGCGCTGAAATTATCCGAGTAGCCCAAGAAACCTTAGCCGGATATCTGCGAGGAGTGGTCGCTACCCTGACGCCGGAGCAAGTGAACGAAGATCGGCTCCAGTTTGCCGAGCGGATTGCCTCGGATGTTAGCCGAGAACTGCGGACCCTGGGGTTGCATCTCGATATTCTCAAAATTCAGAGCGTGTCCGATGATGTGGACTATCTCAGTTCATTAGGGCGACAGCGGATCGCCATGATTTTGCGCGATGCCGAAGTTGCCGAGTCGGATGCGCTCTCGATGGCAGAACAGGTCGAAGCAGAATGCCATGAACATGCAATAGTCGCCCAAACTCAAGACCGCACCGTGGTTCTAGAGCAAGAAAATCAGCTCCGCAAAATCAAGGCCAAGCTAGAGCGCGAGGCCCGCTCTGAAGAAGAAATTACCATCGCGGCAACCCATGAGCGACGAGCCAAGATAGAGCAAGTATTGCAGACGCTGCGGGCCGAAGTAGAGCGCTTGCGGCTCCAGGCCAGCCAGATTTTACCGGCCCAGGCTGAGCAACAGGCCACAGAACTGCGGCGACAGGGCGATGCAGCAATCTTGGCTGAAAATGCACGGGCCGCAGCGCAGGTGAACGACATGCTGGCGGGAGTCTGGCAAGAAATTGGCACCGACGCCTCCCAGGTGTTCTTAATTCAGCAAATTGAAACGGTACTGCAAGAGGCCGTACAAATTCCTGAACGGCTGCATCTGCATCAGGTCAATGTCGTTGACAACGGCGATGGTGCGGCTATCGCTAGCCTCCTCAAGGTCTATCCCCAAGTGGTGCGGCAGTTCTTAGATAGCCTCCACGACACCTTGGGCATTGATGTCGTTGGCACCTTAACCCAGACTCGTTTACCCCAATCTCATCTCCACCGTTTACCTCAAAAAGGAGCCTAATCATGGAACTCATTACACTACTGCTCGGTCTCAGCGGTCTCAGCGTTGCTGCTGGCTGGAGCGTGATCAAAAATTTTTACTGCATTTGCCAACCCAGCGAAGTGTTGATTTTTGCTGGACCCCGCACTCAGCGAGCCGATGGTCAAACCATGGGCTATCGCCTCGTCAAAGGCGGCAGTAGCTTGCAGATGCCCTTGCTAGAGCAAACCTTTCGCATGGATCTGACCAATATGATTATTGACCTGCAGGTGGCTGGGGCATACTCCAAAGGCGGCATTCCGTTGACGGTGACCGGGGTCGCCAATATCAAGATTGCCGGGACAGAACCCACCCTTCACAATGCCATCGAGCGCCTATTGGGCAAAAAGCGCGAAGAAATCGAGCAGCTTGCTAAAGACAACCTAGAGGGTAACCTACGCGGAGTCTTGGCAAGTCTAACGCCAGAGCAGGCCAATGCCGATCAGATTGCCTTTGCTAAAAGTCTGCTCGAAGAGGCCGAAGACGATCTGGCCAAGTTGGGGCTGCTGCTCGATAGTTTGCAAATTCAAACCATTTCAGATGAGGTGAGTTATCTCGATTCTTTAGGCCGCCAGCAGCAGGCAGAGCTGATCCGTGATGCCCGTATTGCGGAGGCTAAAGCAAAGGCCGAATCCCAAATTCAAGACTCTGCCAACCTACGGCGGACATCGCTCCGACAGCTTCAACGCGATGAAGAAGTAGCTAAAGCCGATGCCCAAAAACGCGTCCGCGATACCCTGACCCAGCGGGTGGCGGCACTCGAAGAAGTGGAGTCAGCAGTGGGGGTACAGGTGGCCCGGTTCCAAGCCGAAAAAGCGGTAGAAACCGAGCGCATTCTGCAGGTTAAGCAGAAGCTGCAGGCCGATGTGATTGCTCCAGCGGAGGCAGATTGTGAGGTTGCGATCGCAAACGCCAAGGGCAAAGCCGCTCAAATTATTGAAGAGGGCAAGGCTCAGGCGATAGGAACTCGACTGTTGGGTCAATCCTGGCAGTCAGCGGGGGCCAACGCCCAAGAGATTTTCATGTTTCAGCAGCTCCATATTTTGACCAAGCTGATGGCAGCGAGTGTGCCGGATGTCAACGTGAAGAACGTCACCGTTATTGATGCCCAAGGCGGAGCCACGGCGACCAAGATGTCTGCTTTTATCGAGCAGTTCCAGCAGGCCACTGGCATGGACTTGCAGCAAATGCTAGGAAAGGCGATCCCTCTAGATGCATCTAAAGAATCTTTCTTGCCTGAAGACGAGTAAGCTAAATCGTTACGACTCAATTCCAAAGTCTGAGATCGTGAAAACGACTAAAATCTCAGCAATCTAGCGTCCAGACTTCAGTTCTGATTTGTCTCGCTGTGACAATAATGGATGTATCCTGCAGTGTTTGAATATCGAGCCTTCTTGCTTGCAGATGCGCCAGTGAGTATTGTCTGTGAGCAGAAGAATTCTATGCATATACGGTATGCGTTAGCTAGCGTCAATCATGCTGTCGGGATTAACCAAATGTAAAAGCTTTTGCTTGATCTGCGTATCGTAAACAGTCCACTTAAGCTTGGCGTAGTCAGAGTTTTCATTGAGGCCAGAGAGAAATCCCATCGGGATTTCAAACCCACCAGCAAGGGAGCGTCCCCCGCCAAAAAAGCGCCCTTGAGCATCTTGGCCGAAGGCTTCTTTAATAAACTCATCGGGATCTAAAGTCAATTTTGTGGTTCGTAGAGACCCGACCACCAGCTCTAGATCTTCGTCTTCGTCATGGACGATGCCATACACGACCGCAGTATGAACGTTGTCTTCGGTAATTAAAAAATCGGCGGCCTGAGGGATCGCATCACGGTCGTCGTAACGGAGGTAGCCGACCCCAGCAATGGTGACGTTATTGACAATGCTGCGATTTTTGAGCGATCGCTCAATTACATCCATCACTTGCTTAGAGCGGGCTGACTGCAGCACCGTATTGAGGATCTGACTGTCATAGAAGCGACTCAAGT
>JBAUJD010000734.1:0-1703 GCA_049683515.1 Thermosynechococcaceae cyanobacterium
AACATCTACTTGAACGCTTTATTTGCATGTTTGAGTTGGACCCGACTTTGATTAAATCTCACCCCAATTACGAGGCCATTAGATCCTACGGACTCATCGCCGCATAATTCTGTCCGGACTATTGTTATGAGAGCATCAAAATGCGGCGTGGTCTCAACATTGAGAATAGTATTGTGATCTTGCCCTGCATCAGGATCTAAATCCCATGATCCTGTTTCGATATAGTTCTCAAGTTCTTCTATCGTTTTCTCGTTGGCATAGGCAATTCCCCCTTTAATTCTGTAGTCGGTTGGGATGATGCCTTCATTTACCCAACGTCTCACGTCACTTGCCGGAACGTCCAATCCGTTCGCCATGCTAGTATCACTTTCGTTTAGCATTATCTGCGTGTCTATGATCAACTGCGCCCATCTATAACCTTGCTTTGTTGTTATCTCACTACGTCCCATGTTCCCGTTCTCCCATTGCTTTGTTTTTTATTGATAATTTGTACTGACTATCTCACCAGCGGTTGAAAAAGTGCTTACTCTGACTGTCGATTTTGCTACTGATACCTTTGACGCCTCCTCAAAGCTCTGCAGCAACTGATGGATCACATTCTGATCCGTCGTTCTAAGACAAACCTCTCTTTCCTGCGATCGCTCATCGGAAGTGAGGAAGTTGTGGGTGCCAATCACGGCGAAAGTGCGATCGCAAACCAGGATCTTCTCGTGGGTGCCGATGGGCTTCAATCGTAGTCTGAAATTCAGAATTAAGGTGTTGAGGAAGCTGAGAATTCGGGCACCCTAGAGGCATGTCAGCGTATCGAACTCCTCCACCAAAGAGGACACCCTCGGCAAAGCAACGAATTGATGTCGATGCTGTACGTTCTCTTGCCATTGGTTTTGTGAGTTCTGCGATCATTTTGGCCTCGCCTCAGTTGACCTTCATCCTCAGTCCATTGATGATCTTGGTTCACGAACTCGGTCATGCTGCAACAGCTTGGTTATTTGGGTATCCGGCTATTCCCAGCTTCGATTTCATTCACGGTGGAGGCATCACCCTACAGGCGGAGCAGCGTTTCACTCCTATTGTGCTTGTTCTGTACGCCGCATGGGGATTCGGGCTTTACCGCTTAAGACAAAATATCCCGCTTTCGCAGATTCTTCTGGCTGCAGGGATTGGCTATACGCTTTGTCTATTGACAGGGCTTGAACATGTTTTGATGATTGGCATGGGTCACGGATTTGAACTGGGATTCGCGTGCTTGTTTCTCTATCGAACCCTCAGTGGAGTCGCTTGCCGAATTGCTGCAGAGCGTCCCTTATACGGCATGTTGGTTTGCTATATATTGCTCTATGACTTGAAGTTTGCTCATGGCTTATTGTTTAATCGAACGACTCGTGAAATTTACCAGCAGGGGAAAGGTGGAATTTTGGATCATGACTTTGTTCGCTTAGCCAATGACTACCTGGGTATCGGGCTTTCTGGCGTGGTCATCTTGTTTATGCTGGCTTGTCTGACTACCCCAACATTCACGATTCTCTTTTACCTCAATAAGCGAAAAACCTCCTGTACCTCAGTGTGAAAGTCTCACAGCCAGAATTGATGATCGATAAGACCATCACTAGGGTTAACACCTGAGTAACCTGCGTTCAGCAGCTATTTGACTTTTCTCAATCTATTCTGAATCTATGTTTGACAAGGATTTTAGGGTCTAATGA
>JBAUJD010000735.1:0-4116 GCA_049683515.1 Thermosynechococcaceae cyanobacterium
CGCATCTCCCAGGGCCACCGTGTTCTCCATTCTGAGCCGGTGACGATTCCCAAGGCACAAGACTACGTCAAAACCCTAGAAGCTGCCTTTGTTCAGGTCGATCAAGACCGGCGTCAGACTCAAATCACCGAGCAAGTCAAAGCGGTGGCAAAGCAACTCGGTGGTGTAGCAAATTTGTCAGCCTCCCTGCTTGCCGAGGTGACCCATTTAGTAGAATGGCCCACAGCCGTTGGCGGCGGCTTTGAAGCGGAGTTCTTAGAACTACCGACTGAGGTGATCACCACCGAAATGATCAGCCATCAACGCTATTTCCCCGTCCTTCCCCCCAGCTCCCCATCACCCTCTACTTCTCCCCAACTCCTCCCCCACTTCATCACCATCTCTAACGGCGACCCTGCCAAGTCTGAAATCATTTCTGCTGGCAATGAACGAGTGATTCGGGCGCGTCTGTCTGACGGTCAGTTCTTCTACAAGGCCGATCAGGGGGTGAAGCTAGAGGCGTATCTGCCCAAATTAGAGACGGTAACGTTCCAAGAAGATTTGGGGTCAGTCCGTCTCAAAGCAGACCGGATTGAGCAAAACGCTCAACGCATTGCTGATCAGTTGAAGCTGGATCCAAATGCTACAGCGATCGCACTGCGAGCCGCCCAGCTTTGCAAAGCCGATCTGGTGACGCAAATGGTAGGCGAGTTTCCGGAGTTACAGGGGTTAATGGGGCAAAAGTATGCCCTTGCTAGCGGCGAACCAGCGGCGGTGGCGACGGCGATTGGAGAGCATTATTTACCGAAGGGGGCCGATGATGACTTGCCCCAAAGTTTGCCCGGTCAGGTGGTTGCTATTGCAGATCGTCTAGATACCCTGGTCAGCATTTTTAGTTTGGGATTGATTCCCACAGGCTCCTCCGATCCGTTTGCGCTACGGCGATCTGCCAACGCGATTATCAACATTACTTGGGCCGCTCAGCTCCCGCTGAATTTGCATCAACTTTTGCTCGACACGGCGGCGACCTGCGCTGAGACCGTAGAGAAATCCATGCCGGTGGCGGACCTGCAGCAACAGCTTCAGGATTTCTTCTTAGTGCGGATCCGGAGTTTGCTGCAGGATGAGCTGAATATTGACTATGACCTCGTCAATGCAGTGTTGGGAACGGACCCAGAGTATACGCAACGGGCGCTGGTGGATGTATTGGATGTTTGCGATCGCGCCAAGTTTTTGCAGCAGATTCGTGATGACAAAACACTCGATAGCATCTATGAAACCGTCAACCGGGCGGCACGGTTAGCGAGTAAGGGTGACCTAGACTTCAACGTTTTAGATGCCTCAACCGTCGTGGATGCCAAGTTGTTTGAGCAGGATTCAGAGTCAGCTTTTTATAAGGCCTTGAATGAGCTGTTGCCGGAGGTGCAGGTGGCGCAGGAGCAGCGGGATTATCAGCGATTGGTGCAGGGATTGGCGGGGAGTGCCTCGAAGGTGAGTGCTTTCTTTGATGGTCCTGATAGCGTTTTGGTGATGGCTGAAGATGCGGCGCTGAAGCAGAATCGACTCAATCTGCTGGGGGTTCTGCGAAATCAGGCCCGTGTGCTGGCTGATTTTGGGGAAATTGTGAAGGACTAAGTGGAATCTTATTTTAAGCGGGAACCACCCAATCTAAAATTGGCGACTTGTCCGCTAATCAAAGAGGGATTGGACAAAACACGTCAAACACAGTCCCAAGTAGGTTTGGTAAACTATGCAACAGAGATAAATCAGGCTGAAAGCCTTGCACAATAATACATTTTGGAAGGTTTACATTTCTTTACCTAGTTCATGATTTATACCCATTCCCACTTATATGCTTCCAGTAGAGACGAATCCACAAAGATATCGCAACTTATCTCTGAAATAACAAAAGCTTGGCGATTGATTTATCTCTATATCCATGTACGGAGAAATATTTTCAGCCCACATTGTTTTCTCTCTACCAACCCTCTGCCATCCTAGCTCAGATAATTTCTTAGACCCACCAGCAACAACTGAATCAGCCAATATTTCCCATGTGTTACAAATTGAGTCATTGACATACGATTTCAGAATACCTTCTTTAGCATCTTTATAAGCTTTCTTTATTGCAGAAATATCACCTAGCAACCATGCCTCACTCTCTTCAATTTCGATACAAAAAGATGTATCCGGTTGATTGAGACATTTGTTCAGACATTCAATTAAATTTTTCCTGAACTCACTAAAGCATTGTTGATCAAGATCGCAAACAATTATTAGTGAAACAGAGTAAGAAGATGGGTAGCCAGAAAATGTCTTACCATAACCCTGAATAAGTCTTGGTAACTGATCAAGAAGAATGCGTTTACTGGAATCCGATGAAGCTACTAAACCTTTTGGTATACGGCCTATACCTTTATATGAATGGATAGTGTAAGTACTATCCTCATCAATGATCTTTGGAATCAATATTTCAAGAGCTTTTTTCCCAGAAATATCCTCAACTAAGACTTCGAAATGCATCTATAACGCTACCTACGATCTAAGTAATCACTATACCAAAGACTGCCAAGAGGTAATCCTTCATCGACTAAATTTTTAACAAGATCATCCTCACTAGCTCGTTTAATTGACGAAAATCCATCTACGCCTTTTTCAAGAACCCAAACTTCTTCTGGTTTTAGAGCATCAACAAAATAAGGCTGGTGAGTTGTCACAAAAATCTGAGATCCCCCTTTCCTTCCAGTTGCATGCTCTCGAAATTCCTGAACTAGGGTTTCGAGGAGTTTATGATATAAACCATTTTCTGGTTCTTCGACACAAATAAATGGCGGTGGTGAAGGATCCTCTAAAAGCAGGAGGTAAGCAAATACTTTTAGAGTACCATCTGACATTTGTTGTACATAGAATGAGTCGTGGAAGCCTCTATCATTGAATTTCAGAAGTAATCTTCCATCTGGACTTTTCTCTGTACTAATTTCTTGTATTCCAGGGATCTTTCCCGCGATGTTATTCAATACATCTTTGAACTTCTTAGGATGTTCTCTTTCCATGTATTGAACAACATTTCCAAGATTGTCTCCATATACATTGAGATGTTTTTGAGGTCCAGAAAGTGGCAAGCTTCTTGCCGCATCAGGAGTGAAGTAACTTAGATACCACCCTTCAATGAATTTTCGGAACAAGGAGATTCGTGGATGTTGTTTTAGAGAGCCTAGAGTGGCTATTCCAAGCTTGCGATTATCGCTTAGGTCTACTAACTCAGTCTCTTTGCTTTCTTCCTCTGCCTTACCCTCCCTAATCCTTTCTACCAGACTCTTCAAGTCGAATATCTCTCCATCTTCCATGATTTGTTTTCCTTCTTCTCCGCCCTTCCATGCCAAGCCTTTACCCTCATTTAGCATTAAGAAAGAAAACGGCCAGCCAGTTTTTTGTCCTTTTCGTCTTTGCCTTAACCTTTCTTTCTTTACAAAAGGCCTACTGCTTGAGTCAAGATCAATCGCAAGCTCATAGGTGATTGGACGTGCATTTCGATCTTCCTTGTAATATATCTCAAACTCTATACTCCCTTCATAACCTTGAGAACAGATTCTTGAAAATCCACCACGCCCACGTGCATCACAGGCTTCTTCTACACCATCTTTTAAACAATCAGAGAGAAAACCAAAAGCATCAAACAAAGTACTTTTTCCGACTCCATTTTTGCCAATAACAGCAGTCATTGGTGTAAGTGGCTTCATATTTTGAGTATTCCACAATTTACCAAGAGTTATATCTTTAAGGGTTCTATAATTCTTGATTTTAAATCCTTCGATTCCAGCCATCAAGTGTCTCTCGTACTTATGAAACTTCAATTGAAAAAGTCGTATCCAGCAGATCACGCATTCTTACTCACATGCTCCAGCCAGATCATCATCAAAGGAATCCGAGGTGCGTTGATCATCAATCACAATTGGATCATCAGCACAGACTCCATAAAGTTGCTCTAGAGATTGTTCAGAAGTCTCTTCCCCCTGTGCAGGCTGATAAATCACCATCACATCCACATCCTGTGCAGTTAGCCCAATCGGAAGATCAAGATGTAGAATGCCATCCTGTCCTACCCTCTGGTGTACCTTAATACTCTCCATAGTTGCT